>JAUIFT010000665.1 GCA_030430345.1 Calditrichia bacterium
GTCACATCTTCAAAGCCATGTCCTTCTAAATTACGATACAGTCGATTTGCCCCCATATTCAGAACATAGACATCACGCCAACCATCATTGTCAAAATCTGCCCAGACTGCACCACCAGAAGGCACATCGGGTAAGCTAAGAATTTCTGAGAACTCTGAAACAGAAAATGTGCCATCTTTATTGTTCCGGTATAAACGATGGGTAGCGTTAGAATTCGCAACATATAAATCGATCCAGCCATCATTATCAAAATCGGCCGCGGCAACGCCATAGGTCGACTCATTAGAATTTCCCTGAACATCAGCGGCGATGCTGCGATCGGAGAAGGTTTCATCCCGATTGTTGTGATAAAGCTTATTATGGCCCGGGCGGGGATTATTAACGCTATTACCGATATAAATGTCCCAATAGCCGTCATTGTCAAAATCGACCCAGGTTATTCCCCAGCTTGCTAAAGAATCTGCAACACCGGCATCATAATTAACATCAGTAAAGGAGCCGTCGCCGTTATTCCGCAAGAGGTGTTTGATGGAGTTGAAAGGACTGAAATTACAGGTCGCGATAAAAATATCCGGATAACCATCATTGTTAAAATCTCCCCAGGATGTGCCATAGGAATTTCCCTGGGTAACCACGCCGGAAGACACCGTCACTTCGGTAAAATCCGAGTGACTGTTATTTTCGAACAGTTGATTATCACCGGTATCTTCATTGGCATAGAGATCCAGGGTGCCATCCTTATTGTAATCCGCCCAGGCGGCGCCCTGGGTTAATCCGACTACATTCAAACCGGTTTGGGAGTTTACATGGGTAAAATCCAGACGATTGTCGTTGCGGTAAAGTTTGCTGGGCGGGCCAAAGTCTTCGAAGAGAATATCGAGATATCCGTCATTGTTGTAATCGCCAAAAACGGCGCCAAAAATTGAGCTGCCCTGGTTGATACCGGTTTCGGCAAGTATATCGACAAATCCTTCCTTACCACGGTTCAGATAAAGACGATCTTCATGATAAATATCCACCCAGCCATCGTTATTAAAATCCGCCGCGCTAGTTCCCCACTCAAAACCATTATTGAGGGGATTAAGCATTTGGGAAGAATCCGCAAACGTTTGCGCATTTAAGCGTTGGCTGGTCAATACGCCGCCGACAATCAAGAGCATCGGCAACAAATAATGAAACACTGATGCTCTTTTTAAAATATCTTTAACGATTACAAATCTCATGTAAACTCCTCTCTGGGTTAGCGCGCACTAATATTCGGAGATGTCTTAAAAAAGACAGAAAACTTTAATTTTCGGGCATATTACAAAAGTAATACCGCTCGAGACAGGTATTCCCTATAAAAACCGGATTACATTAACAAGAAAACTTTCGGAAGGCAATTGATAATCTGGCAGGCGTTTTTTAAAAGCGGAATTTAGAGTAACAGCGGGCAATGACGGTAAGTTGAAAAATCAACAGCCTGCTGCCACAGCTCACTGTTATTGGTGGAAAAATTACTTAACGCGCAGGGTGTAGACGCCATCCCAGGCTTGCCCGGGGGGACGATGCATAAACGCCTGGCAGCGCAGCAAGTAGAGACGAGACGGTTCATCTTCCCCTTTAATTTGCAATACTTGCCGGAACTGGTTCATCGCCCAATCCCAGTTTTGCGCAAGGTAATACTCATAGCCCTGTTGAAAATAACTCAAAGCTTCGCGGGTCTTTATATCCAGCTTCTCATCGCGCATGGCAATTAATTCGTATACTTTCACCGGTTCACGCTTCCCTTTCACCCGGAGCAAATCGAGCTGCCGTACCCAGACATCTTCCTTGGCCATCTGGTAAGTATCTTCTGCAATAAGAATGCCCGATCCGTACAGCTTGTTTGCCCCTTCCAGGCGGGCAGCGAGGTTGACGGAATCCCCAATGGCGGTATAGTCCTGCATAATATCCGATCCGAGATTTCCGATAATCATTTGTCCGGTATTGATGCCAATACGATGGTGAATTTCCGGTAATTTCCGCTGCCGCCAGTCTTTACGAATGGTCTCAATCGCCCGGTTCATTTCCAGCGCCGCCCGGCAGGCGTAGGATGCATGATTGCCAATATCCGTCGGTGCACCGAAAAGCACCATAATGCCGTCGGCACCGTATTTATCCAGGGTCCCATTATTCTCATGGACGACATGGGTCATTTTATTCAGGTATTCGTTCAGCAGCTTAATGAGTTGCTCCGGTGGCGTCGCTTCCGCCAGGTTAGTGAAGCGGACCAGATCAGAGAATAAAACGGTGCATACTCTCTTTTCGCCACCCAGTTTCAAATTCTCCGGCGCTCTTAGCAATTCATCGACGACCCGGGGAGATACATACTGGGAAAAAATGCCGCGAATCCGCTTTTTGTCTTTCTCTTCAGTGCTGTAGCGAATTGCATAGTGAATCGCGTAGGTCAGAAAAATCGTGCCGAGCGGGGCGATCAAGGGCATCCAGAGTTGGTATGCATCGAAAGTAAAAATCGCAATACTGAGCAGAATCAATCCCTGCAGAAAAGCAATCGCCGCACCGCGCAAGGGCTGGCAGGTGGAAAAGGCCATGCCGGCAATCAGCCCAACCAGCAATAGCAGCCAGAACAGTTCGATAGTCGAAAATTCCCGAATAAAGTTACCATCAATAATTTGCTGGATAATGTTTGCGTGAATTTCCACTCCGGGAAAGGCATATTGCCTGGGCACCG
>JAUIFT010000666.1 GCA_030430345.1 Calditrichia bacterium
TTGATGTTGTGGTGATTCCGACCAATAAGCCGATCGCCCGCTTCGACGAAGAAGATGTCATTTACCGGACGATTCGTGAAAAGTATAATGCGGTCATTGATGAAGTTGAACGGATGCACAATGCCGGCCGTCCGGTGTTGGTCGGTACCATCAGCGTGGAAGTATCCGAGACGCTCTCCCGGATGCTGAAACGGCGACGCATTCCGCATAATGTACTGAATGCCAAGCAGCATAAGCAGGAATCGGAAATTGTCGCCAGCGCCGGCGAACCCGGCGCAGTAACGATTGCAACGAATATGGCTGGCCGTGGAACAGATATTAAACTGGGCAAGGGGGTTCGTGGAGATGGTGAGGTTGTCGATGAAAACGGCGTTCCCTATGGTTTGCAAATTGTCGGTACCAGCCGCCATGAAGCACGGCGGATTGACCGGCAGTTGCGTGGGCGTGCCGGTCGTCAGGGCGATCCCGGCTCCAGCCGTTTTTTCCTTTCGCTGGAAGATGACCTGATGCGCCTGTTTGGCTCCGACCGCCTGATTAAGGTGATGGATCGCCTTGGGGCGGAAGAGGGAGAAGTGATTACCCACTCAATGGTTACAAAGGCAATTGAAAAAGCGCAGAAGCGCGTGGAAGAACAAAACTTCAGTATTCGTAAGCACCTGCTGGAATACGACGATGTAATGAACAAACAGCGGGAAGTGGTTTATGGACGCCGTCGGAAAGCGCTATTGGGCGAAACCAGCCGGGATGATCTGATGGAAATGCTCGATGAGTTCATCGAAGCACAATTTGAAATCTCTATCGGTGACGAAAAAGATACGGACAAGTGGGACATCGAAGGGTTGCGGGATGTTGTGCTTAGAACTCTGATGGTCGATATCAATGTTATTATCGACGAACTGGGCAGTGTCGATGTAGAGCAAATGCAGAATCGCATTCGCGAACAAGCAATGGAAATGTATGATTTTAAAACCCAGCGCGTCGGGGAAACACTGCAGAAAAGCATCGAACGCTGGTGGTCATTGCGGATTATTGATGAGAACTGGAAAGATCATCTTCACATGATGGATATGCTTAAGGAAGGGATCAACCTGCGGGCATATGGCCAAAAGGATCCGTTAATTGAATACAAACGGGAATCATACGAAATGTTTGTTGATCTGATGGATCGGATCAATCAGGATACCCTGGAAAAACTCTGGACCACGGAATTGGTGGAAATGCCCTCAACGCAAAAAGGCGGACCTTCCCGAATGGTGCTGGTACATAAAGATGCGACAAATATGGGACTGGCCAGCGGGGAAAAATCTGCCATGCAGCAAGCTGCCGAAAGCAGCAGGGAAAAGAAAAAGACGGTTCGGGTAGAACAGAAGGTTGGCCGTAACGATCCATGCCCCTGCGGAAGTGGTAAGAAGTATAAAAAATGCCACGGCGCCGGTAACTAAGAATTTGAAATGATACAAAATAAAAAGCCCCGAATGTCGGGGCTTTTTTGTTTTAATAGATTTAGTGCTTTTTCATTTCGTCATTTACCATACTGAGCATAATCGATTTGGCCCGCGTCGGTAAAAACGCACTCTTGAAGCCATCAACAAGGATCGACTTGATATCGTCCAGTGAAAGATCGAGATGTTTAGCGGCGAGAAATAATTCATTGGACATGGTTGTTTCAGAGATGAGGCGATTATCCGTATTCAACGTTACCCGCAGACCGAGATCATAATAGAAGCGTAGTGGATGCCGTTCCAGGCTGTTGGCAGCGCCGGTTTGCACATTGCTGAGCAGGCATACTTCCAGGGGAATGCGATGGTCGTTGACGTAATTTAGTAAATCCCCATTCTCGTAGAGGCGGGTGCCATGACCAATCCGATGCGCACCGCAATAGTGGATCGCCTGGTGGATACTTTCCGCGCCATAAGCTTCCCCGGCATGGATGGTCGTGTTAATATTATTGTTGCGGATCAGGTAAAAAGCCTCTTTGTGTTTCTTCGCCGGATTGTTCTCCTCCTGACCAGCCAGGTCAAAAGCAACGACGCCACGATTTTTATAAGCAACGGCCAACTCGGCAAGAATCAGGGAAGTCTCCGGATTAATATTACGCATTCCGCAAATAATAACGCCAGTTTTGATATTGAATTTTTTCTCTGCCGCTTGCAGACCTTCAATGACTGCATCGACAATCGTGGTGAGCTTCAGGCCTTTTTGGGTATGTAAGATCGGGGAGTAGCGGACTTCCATATACCAGACATTTTCTTTGGCGGCATCTTCCGCTAATTCGTAAGCTATCCGGTAAAGCGCTTCCGGCTCCTGCATTACAGATAGGGTTACATCAAAGCCGCGGAGATATTCACCGAGATTTTTACAATTCTTTCCACTCATAACAATTTTTGCCAGTGCCTCGGGATCTGTCGTTGGCAAAGTTACCTTTTGCTTTTTGGCAAGTTCTATTAATGTCTTCACACGAAGGCAGCCATCCAGATGCACATGTAAGTCAGTTTTTGGGAGTTTTTCCAGCAGTTCATAAGGTATTTCCATAGTCATTCTCCTTTCAGATATTAGTGACCCTTGCCGGTGTCGGCCGGTTCAGGAATTTGCTACCATTTAATGCTTAGTATAAAGGTTGCCTAGGATAATTATAACGAAAAGATTTCCGGAGAAATAGTAGAGAATTATTTTTTTGGAAAATGACTAAAGCCAGAACAGGAAAAGATTTA
>JAUIFT010000667.1 GCA_030430345.1 Calditrichia bacterium
AGAGTTTTCAATCAGCACGTGAAGACGATTTCCCTGGAGAATCGACTCTGCGTATATGTAGAGGTCTTCGCAAATCGTAATGACCGCATCTGCTGCCCTTAAGGTTGCATTTTCCAGCTTTTCGAACATACCGATTAATAGCCGGGACTTGGTAAATTTGAAGTTGGTTAATTGCTGGGGGAGAGACGAATGCATGTCATACACCAGCTTAAAACGGAAAATCGGCTTGAGAAAAAGGCACATAAAACCGGCCTCTTCATGGGCATGGACAAAGTCGTATTTTCGGGAAAGCAAAAGACGAAGCAGATAGAAAAAGATGAAAATATCAAGAAATAATTTTAGCAGCGATGGTCCCACCTTTACCAGTCCCAGCATGCGAAAGGCAGGAATACGGATGATATTGACATTGGGCAGATCCACATCTTCTCCCTGGCCGTAAGTGAGCAGATCCACGGAAACGCCCATTTCTGCGGTCACCAGCGTGCGGTAGTAAACACTCAAGGGAGTGCCGCGGGGAGAAAAAAATGGTTGGGGGGAAATTACCAGCGCTCTCATAGTTCTCGACTCAGGCTCTGTTGATCCTTTTCTGATATTGCATCAATAATTGATTTTTTAGAAACTTTATGCTGCGTTCTGCTTTGCCGAAAGGATGTAACTTTTTCTCCGGATTGCGCAGATGGGCGCGAAGGCTTTGATAGGGAGTTTCCGCTTCCAGAACCCCGGAAAGGCTAACACCGAAACTGCCCGGGCGTAAATGTTCGCCTGCCAGCGGTAGCGGATCGCTGCCGGGAAGATTGGCAAAACCGGCCGCGCTGCCAAGGCTGAATATCGCAGATTGCCGCCAGAAAAAGGGACGGTTGCCGTTATCACCGAGGAAGATCATTTCTCCGCTGCGATCCCGAATAAGGGCTTTGATGATTCGTCCGCGGCGCTGAAACCACTTTCCGCATCCCCAGGGAATAACCGGTATCGCTCCCTGCTCCTGGACAAACTTCACCGTTTCATCCAGCGAACCCCGCAGCGGGGGGGCACAATTACGCCCGATCGCCAGAACTTCCAGATCTTCGCTGGTGACGACCTGTTTCCCGGCCAGCACAAAAATAGATATACCATTATCCGCCTTGAGGTGAAGTGAAGCATCTTCCGCTGTTCGCCGGATACGCCAACCAGCCGGTAAGCGATCGTCGTGCGGCTCTTTTTCCAATAGATTTAAAAGACGCTGGAAACTGCCTTCCTGCTTAGCTTCGGTGAATACCAGCAGACCGGCATAATTATCCGCGCTGTTTAAATCTCTGGCATTCTGATGGAAATTTCTGGCTGCAGCTCTCAGAAATTCATCTAATGGGTAAGACGGATAGCAATGCACGTGGGCATCAATCAGGGTTGTCATTCAATAAGTGCCCTGGATGAACTGTCTGTTTTACCGGAGAATGGAATAAGCTTAACAAAAGTATGCTGATCCTGGCCAATGTAGTCCGGCTCTGCTACCAAAGCGTCGAGATAATCCCTTATTCCGGGAGGATATATCTTCCAGGTTCTCCCGAATAACAAGCCACCATGTCCGAGAAAACCGTGGTTTTTTTTCCGGGAAAGGGACCAGCGGTCACCAATGATCCAGAGGCGGCCAGGGCGGGTGTTAAGTGCTTGTTCGATATCCGGGACATTACGTAATAATTGGGTGTCGGTCATCAACGAGACATCTTTACCGGCCTGGCGGCGGGCAAAATTACGATTCGATGTCACCAGGTAATCAACCACGGGCAAATAATAGCTGTAAACCCGGAGCTTGTAGATGGCGCCGATAATCAAGATCTTGTCGCCGGGCAAGTAATTGTTGCGCACAAATTCTGCTGGCGATTGATGGTCCTGGTGAAGCTCTGCATAGGGTAACAAGTTCGTGACACTCCGAATGGGGTCGCGTTTCTCAAGATAACCGCGGTTGCCAATCTCCCAGGCCAGTAAGGGATTTGCGTCCTGACTAATAAACAGAATCGCAATAAACGCCAGCAAATAACCGGTCGATCTTGAGAGCGGTCGTTTGAGCTGCCAGAAGCGTAACATGAAAGCGGAGAACCTAACCATTACAAAGGCAAACACGATGACTACTAACGGATAAAGGTGAAAAAAATAACGGCTCTCCGAATGCGGGGTAAAAAAGCTAATGAAGACAATCGGCAAACAGATAGCACCGATGATAAAGAGCTGCGCCGCCCGTTGCTCGCTTATATATCTATAGATAAGGTATGCCAGCCCCCCGCCGGCAATGATACTCATCAGCGGCCATCCTTCTGCAAATCGATGGAAAAAATAGCGAGTCATATTGGGGAACCCAGCGAGGGTTAATGCTATTTTTTCCCCGGAGAAACTGCCTTTGTGCATCATCAAGTAGACCCAGGCTGTGAACATGAAAATTGCAATTGCAGTTGCTATTTGATTTTTTCTTTGTTAAGAGATGTTCTGATGACTTTTGTCAAAAACAATTATGCAAAATAATAATTTTATCAGAAAAATAAAAAAATGAAGAATCGCTTGTTCTATTTTATAAAAGGAAGAGTTTGGGGGTCGCGTTGCGATCACCAAACAAACAAACCAAATTGTATTTAGAAAATTAAGAGCCATTTGAGTGTTTGTATTTTTATAAGCAACTACTATAATAAAAGAAAATATCCCATAGTGCAAGTACTAAAGTCCATGAAAGAATTTCTATGGAA
>JAUIFT010000668.1 GCA_030430345.1 Calditrichia bacterium
TGAACCTTTTCAATCGGATACGGACCTCTGGAGGTTTGCCGCGGAGATATGGTATAATTCTTCGTTACAAATGGATAGATTATGCCAGGCAAACAACATTGAATACTTCCATTTTTTGCAGCCCAATCAGTACGTCAAAGATAGCAAACTGTTGACGGCCGAAGAGAAAGAGGAAGCCTATTCGGCGGAGGATACACCTTACAAGAAATCGGTGATCCATGGCTATCCTTTTTTGCTCGATTATGGAAAACAGCTGATTGTTGAAGGCGTAAAATTTAAGGATCTGACAAATATCTATAAAGATGTTTCTGCATCAGTATATTTGGATAAATGTTGCCATGTTAATACCCTGGGCAATAATATTTTAAGACAGGAGATCGGAAAATATATTAGTGTGTATTTTGAAAAATAACCGTAACTGGCAATTGATCATATGCAGCTTACTTTTTACATTAGTTTTTAACAGCTGCGGCAAAAAGCTGACAAGATACAGCGTTTATCCTTCCGAGGTCATCAAAAACTATGAAATTGGCATTACTCCCTCCCTTTTTACTGCGCCGCCGGATTCATTGTTTACCCAACAGAAAGCATGGCAGGAAGCTCTGTCGGAAATAGATTTTTTTAAGTTTTACAGCATGCAAATTATTGATGGGGGAAATTTATGGCGGAACCGCATAACTCCGAAACTCTTAACTGAATTTTCGGGGGCGCGCGGAATTGAAATAGGCTGTGAAACCGGCAGCTTTCATTTCGAAAGCCCGAATGCTGAACTATTAACGGAATTGCAATTTGAGCCGATTATCACGGCCGGTGGGAAAATCGCTACAGTTCATTTAGATGGACCGGTGCGGCGACTTCTTCAGGGAATTAATAATCATCCGAAAGCATTGTCTTTGTCTGCAACTGCAGATCGTCTGGTACTGTTCTGGCAAAAAATTCATCGTAAATATCCCGGAATAAAAATCGGTATAATAACCAATTTACCGAATTGGGATTACAGCGATGAATTACCCGGTTATGTGGGACATTTCACCGATAGCAGTGGGCACACCTATCAGGAAGTCCTCGATATGCTTTACGATAAAATAACAGCTGCCGGAGAAAAAATCGCCTTTGTCGAGGTTGATTGCCCTTATAATTATTTTCGGCAAACAGAAACACTGCATAAAGATGGTAAAATAGACAACGGCGAAAAACTCCGCGCCCTCTCCGCCTGGTGCTGGCAACGGGATATAAAATTTCATGTGATTGTTAATAGTGAGGTAAAAAATGCCTCAGCGAAAATTTATTACGAAGATGTAATGCAGTATCTCCTGGCACTCCGCCGGGAATATCCCCGGGAGAATCTGCCCGAGAATGAGAAATATACATTTATGAACACGGTTCGTGATGGCATTATTTTGTTGCGGGCGCTTTATCCAACGCCTCGTTAATGCTGCTAAATTAGTCCTTACCCTCCTGATATGAGCAACGCTTACAAATTTTCCAAAATAATTGCCGACGGCCGAAAATTCGTCGATCACGCCCGTTTATTTGGTACCAGTGCGACGGTGAAGAAAGTCTTGCAGCATCGTAAGGACATTCTCGATAGCAGCGTCGAAATTGTTCCCCTGAAAACTCAATTGCCTGCCGGCAACACAGCCTTCAGCAGTGCTCAGAATATTACCATTTCGGTGATTATACCGGTTAAAAACGGTGGTGCAGGGCTAAAGCTATTATTACAAAAGTTGCGTGAACAGGAGGGCTTTTCGGCAGTCGAAATCATTGTTGTGGATTCCGGCAGTAACGATGATTCCGTACTTTACGCAGCGCAATTAAATGCCCGGGTTTTTGTAATCCCTTCCGCAGAGTTCTCTCATTCCGGCAGTCGAAATTTAGGTGCAAAAAATGCCCGGGGCGAATACCTGCTCTTTATGGTTCAAGATGCCCTGCCGACGGATAAGCATTGGTTATGGCGGCTATTTATCACAATGCAGGGAAATAATTTGACAGCAGTTTCTTGCATGGAAAATCACCGTGAAGATGCCGGCCTGTTTTATAAGGCGATAACCTGGAATCTGTATCAGTTTATGGAAATCGATGCCGGCGATCGGGTAATGCAATTGCCGAAGCAGGAAAACCACCTCACATTGCGAAAAAATGCTCAGCTAACAAATGTCGCCTGTTTGGTCAGGAAAGCAGCGTTCGAGAAGTATCTCTTCCGCTATGAATACGGGGAAGATCTGGATTTAGGGATACGCCTGATTCGGGATGGTCACCGAATTGCCATGCTGAATTCCGTACGGGTAATACATTCGCATGACCGACCGGCTTATTATTACCTCCGGCGTGGCTACGTCGATCGTATTTACTGCGATAAAATTAATCCGGAGCCATTAAAAGAGATCCCTTCTCCCGAAAAACTGTGGGCTGAAATAATTGGGACATATATCCTTCTTCAGGAAGTCGTTGAAACAGTATTAAAAGCACAATCGCTGCCTTGCCAGGTGGCGCAATTGAGCCGGCAGTTCTTTCGCCGTTTTCAAGGAGGTTTGCGGAATTTAAACACCTGCACGAACAATCTCGACGAGCAGAACGAATATACAGATAATGCATACCTGATGTTTATCACAAATTTATCCCTCAACATAGATAATATCACCGGCTTGGCTGAAAGGGAATTTGCCCTGGCATTGCAAAACTATTTTATGATTGTATTT
>JAUIFT010000669.1 GCA_030430345.1 Calditrichia bacterium
ATATCGATTATTTGACCGCCGTCGGCATGGCCGGAGATATTCTTTTTCGCCTGGGAAAATTGCGGTCTGCCGGGAAGTATTACAGCGATACAATTGCCTTGACGGCTGCAAAAAATTCCGGTCAGTTACCGATTATGGGATTTGTCCACATGGGATATTTGCAAGTATTGTATGAATGGAATGAATTAGATGCCGCTGCCGCCGCCGCCCGGACCTGCCGGGAACTCGCGCAGTTTGGTGGACTGCTGCCGGTGGAGTTCCGCAGTTACATCGATGCCGCCAAAGTATTTATCGCCCAGGGAAATTATGACGAGGCGGAAGCAGAATTGACTCGGGCCGGACACTTTGAGAAAGCCGGTAAACTCTCCCCGCCACAGGTCAGCATGTATCAGCTTACCCGATCAGAATTTTTCCGTCAAACCGGCGATTTGAAGCAGGCCGCTGCTGCTGCGGAAAAGATGGACCTGAGACTCTTCGGTGAAATGAATTTTCTTAGCGAAGAGCTTTATCTCGCCCGAATCAGATTGGCAATTCTGCTCGATCAGGAAGGGATTGTCTCGGAAAACCTGCCGCTTTTGCTGGAGGAAGCCCGACTGGAAAAACGGCAGGGTGGGGTGATCCGGTGTTTGGTACTTTCTGCCCGCTATCATCATAAAAAGGGCCAGCTGGCGGAAGCTTATCGTTGTTTGGAGGAAGCATTGGCGTTGTCCGAAGAAGAAAATTTTCACCGGGTGTATCTGGATGAAGGCGCTGCGCTCTCCGGAATGCTGCGCCAAATAGCGGCATTTAATGCCCGCAGAAAACCACAGAACGTATATCGCTACAGCCATTTGTATCTGAACAGGATCATTCATGCATTTCCGGAAAACCAAACGATAACAGCGGTACGTATAGCAGCGCCGGCGCAGGACTCTCCGTTAACCAAACGGGAATCCGAAGTATTGGCGCTGATCGCTGCCGGCCATTCCAATGAGACCATTGCCGATCAATTGTGTATTGCGCCCAGTACGCTGAAAACGCATATCAACAAAATTTATAGCAAGTTGGATATCCAAAGCCGTTCCCAGGCAGTCCTGAAAGCTCAGGCGCTTGGATTGAAGTAGTGTTTGCAATACCCTCTTATAATTACAACCCTAACTTAAATGTGTTGAAAAGAAACCCTCGAAACGCGTGAAAATTTTCATGCTCAGCATGGAAGAGTAATTCTTTTGAAAACAAAAGTTTAACTTGATATCGCCTTTGGCCTGGCAAGCATCATTTTGCGCGTATTTAGCGTGTTCCGTGGGCAGAAATTTTCAATAGTTATTCCCGCGTTAAAAATTCTGAACGCGCGCAATATCAGCTATGATATATTACCCCCAGTGACCAAAGCGCCCTAGCTGGGCGGCATATTTATAGCAAAATATGCTAAAATTCTTCATTGAGCTCTGCAAGGGGCGATATGTGTTCATTTTTAATATTGCCTATGGGAAATTTCCCAATGCTTCCTGATTAATGAAATTCTGATAAAAATCCACCCTGGGGTTGATGTTAATCCTTCCTGAATACATTACGTTTCCAGAAAACAAGTGCAATTCTTGAATGGAAGGAGTATTTGATGCAATATGAATTCACCGAGAAAACCCTAAGTGCGCAGCCAGTCCTCACTGTGAAAGCCAGCACAACGCCCACTGAAGTTAGCAGCACACTGGCAGAAATTTTACCAAAAGTCTGGGGATATCTGGAGAAGAGTGGGCTGGAGATGGTCGGACCACCTTTTACGCGCTATCATCATATCGGGGAAGCGCGTATTGAGTTAGAGGGGGGTATACCGGTAAATCGCTCTTTGGAAAACAGTGAGGAAATAAATACGGAAATACTGCCCGCCGGGAATGCGGTGACCACCATCCACTGGGGCGATTATTCGGGACTCGGGGAAGCGCATACTGCCGTTGCGAAATACCTGGCTGAAAACGGTAAAGTGACCGCTGGTGCCCCCTGGGAAATTTACTGGACCGATCCCGGACAGGT
Organism: Calditrichia bacterium; assembly: GCA_030430345.1. The sequence goes on from JAUIFT010000669.1 coordinate 2,011, forward strand.
GCCCGATCCCAAGGAATGGAAAACGGAAATCGTTTATCCGGTGAAATAAAATCTGAATAAAAATTAATTTGGAGAACAAAGACAAGTAGGAAATGATCGAGCGACATCTTTTCTTGCCCATTTGTAAATTTACATAAGCAAAGTGCCGCGATCTATTTATCAACTATTTGTTTTTTGCCAAATTTCAAAATTAGAATAGATAAAGGAACAGACTATGCAATGGTTAAAAAGAATCGGAATTGGCATTCTCGGATTATTCGTATTGGCTTTTGTTGTGTTGTTTATTATGAGCGGCGGTGCCAGCGGTAAAGCGTTTAATGAAGTAACGGTGACAATCGACCGTCCGGCGGAAGAAGTCTTTACCTGGCTGGTAACCCCGGAAAAACTGCGCGGCTGGATCCATGGTTATGTCGATAGCGTGCCTTTAAATGGAGATAGCTTGCGAGTCGGCGCCCGAACAAAAGAAATTATCAATGCGGATGGAGAGCGCTTCGATATGGAAATGGAATTAACCGGGCTGGAAATGAATCGCTTGTTGGCGTTTAATATGACAAACGAGATATTTGACCAGGAAGGGAAATACCAGTTAACGGAAACGGACGGCAGTACTACTGTACACTTCACTGCCCATTCCCAGTTTAAAGGTTTTTTTATGCGCCTAATCGAACCGCTCTTTACGCCGGTTGCT
>JAUIFT010000670.1 GCA_030430345.1 Calditrichia bacterium
CGGCTCAAACTCCAGCGGCCGGAAAACCACGCCGGGCAACGCGTGGGCGGTTAGTTTCTCGGCGTACTCCCAGGCATCAATCCAGCTGGCCCCGAATAGTTCGAAGGGACGTGTGGTGCCGCGGCCTTCGGAAATATTGGTTGCTTCAAGAAGACACATGCCCGGATAAACAACCGCAGTATCCGGGGTTGGTATATTGGGTGATGGCATCGCCCAGGGCAGATTGCAATCTTCATAAAAGAATGCCCGCTGCCAGTTGATCATTTTTACCACATCCAGATGGCAATTCGGATAATAAGATTTTTGTAAATGCAGGGCAACTTCGCCCACGGTTAAACCATGCCGAATCCCCATGGAATACAATCCGACAAAGCTCCGAAAACCGTCATTTACCGCCGGTCCTTCAACGGTAGTGCCATTAATCGGGTTCGGCCGGTCCAATACAACCACCGCAATGCCTAAGGCTTCACAGGCTTCCATGCAGAGCGCCAGTGTCCAGATAAAGGTATAATATTTCGCCCCGACATCCTGCAGGTCGATCACCAGCACATCCAGCCCTGCCAGCATTTCCGGAGTTGGCTTCCGGTGTTCGCCGTAGAGCGAATAAACCGGCACAGAGAGGCGTTTATCCTGATAGCCTTCCCATTCGATCATATTATCCTGGGTATGACCCCACAAGCCATGCTGCGGCCCGATAAGGCATTTTAAACGGATAAGGCCGTCTGAGTCGGCCTGCTGAAAGCAATCAACGGCATGGCGATAATCCGAAGTGATTGATGCCTGATTGCACACCAGTCCGACCGACTTCCCCCGCAGCATTTCAAATTTTTTCGCTAATAATATATCTAATCCAAATTGCACCGCCATAAACTACTCCTTTTCTCAAAAAAATTTTGATCTTTTCGTCAGCCGTTTATATTTATCCTGAAGAACACAGGTCTGTTAGCTGTCCATTCATTTTTGATAATGGCATTTTCTAAAATTTTTTAATCGGAGTATAAATTATGAATATTACCTTTGAAAAGAAAGTAGCGATTATTACCGGTGCAACCAGTGGTATTGGGGAGGCAACCGCCGGCAAAATATTGAAAGCCGGCGCGTCAGTAGTAATTACCGGCCGAAATAGAAAGAAACTGACGGAGTTGGCGAATTCATTGACGCCATCCGAAAATGTTTTAGCATTGGCCGGCGATTTAAGCAATTCAGAATTCCGCACTTCCCTGGTAAGCACTACGGTAGAAAAATTTGGCCGGCTGGACATTCTTGTCAATGCTGCCGGGATTATTGCCAGTGATAGTGCTGCCGCCGGAGATATGGCAGTGTATGATCAGGTAATGGATGTAAATGTACGTTCGATCTTTCATCTAAGCAGTTTGGCAATCCCCCACCTCGAGGAAAGTAAGGGGAATATTGTTAACGTCTCCTCCGTTGCCGGCACGCGTGCTTTCCCGGGCATTGTCAGCTATTGCGTCAGTAAAGCGGCCCTGGACCAACTCACTCGGTGTAGCGCCCTGGAATTGGCGCCGAAGGAAATACGGGTGAATGCTGTCAATCCCGGCGTTGTGGAAACCCAATTACATTTAAACAGCGGCATGAGCAGAGAAGCTTACCAGCAATTCCTGGAACGCAGCAAAGAAACACATCCTATTGGCAGAGTGGGACAGGCAGAAGAGATAGCAGATCTAATTTTGTTTCTGGCCTCTAATGCTGCTGGCTGGATTACCGGCGCCTGTTATGCGATTGATGGCGGCCGGGCAGAAACTTGCGCGCGCTAGGCAGGCATTCGTTTATTAAAATGTTTGCAGCTTTTCAGAATTATCACAAACGAACGCCAAAAACCTACATTTATTAAAATATAGTCATTAAAATTATCCCGTTCGTTATCAACTGCGGAAAATTCTGATCACGATTTAACCCGGGAAATTGGGCGACATCTTTTTTATAACTTTCTCAATTTTTCCGCTGAAAGTTCCCAAAGAATAAAAACCTTTCAAATCCGTTTTTTTTCATTGTTTTAGAGTTGAATAATGTTTATTATCCGTTAAGCGAAAACTATATTTTTATGTTCTGACCCGTTACATCTGTTACTCTCTTTTTATTTTTCATTTCGATTGTGTTTTATTTTCATGTCTCAGGTTGGGTTATTCTGTATATTTATCCATTAGGCAGTGATTAGCATGAAAACTGCTTGATCCACCCCCTCATCAAAAGAATGTCGGATTATAACTTTAATATAAAATAAACTGTTTTATCTAATATTAGCTAAATTTGTACTGCCCTTTAGAAACTTTCTAAGTACATATTTTTTAGAAGCTTTCAGTTTTAGTATCAATGAAGGTCGATAAAAAATATATTTAGTTTCTTATCAGACAAATTGCTGCTTATATTGAAGGCTTGTTTAGTTTTTCACAAGCCCTGTCTAACCGCATCATGATCGATTTAAAGCAGTGCTATCAAGACAAATTCTTGAGGTTCTGAGAGGTAATATCACACTCGGTAGTAGGGAACAAATCATAATCAGACGCCGTTCATATTCTATTCAAAGCCGGTAATATTTTACTCCCGTTGAATGAAATTTAATGCGCCTGTGAAAGAGTGCGAGCGGAAGTTACGCTCCAAAGCACTACATAGACATATAACACTATAGTCAGATAGAACATCTGTAAAACAGTAAAATCAGGAGATCGAAATGTCTT
>JAUIFT010000671.1 GCA_030430345.1 Calditrichia bacterium
CATTCCTCCGAGTTTAAACGGGAGGTGCTGTTCAATGCTTATTTTGCGAATACATTTTCCTTCAACATAGCACCCAGATTTGACATAATACGGTCAATTGTGTCATATTTCCAAAATATTCTCAAAAATCGTTGATAATGTTTTCTCGGTCGCACCGCTTAATGAAATGCCGGGATATTTTTCCGCAGTGATACAGTCATCACTCAGCTTTAATTTATCCTGCGAAACAGCATGAAACCAATTTTTTTCCCGGCATCGTTTCGCGAGATATAATTGTTCAGTTTGTCCCGGGGTTGGAATAAATAATGCTTTTTTTCCCAATTCAGCAAGCTCCATGAGCGTGGTATATCCCGGGCGGGAAACAATCATCTTTGCCCTATTAAACAGATGGGACATTTCCTCACGCGGTACATGGGAGTAGACTTGCAGATTTACATCTTTTCTAATACGAGCTGTAGACTCACTCTTTCCGAGCACGACGACTTTCTTTCCCGGCATCGTTTCTATTTCAGGCAATATGCGGGTTTCCAGCAATGTGCGCTGTGGTTCCGGTCCGGAAATAGAAACCAGTAAATCAAGCGGGGCATCGGATTCTTTTTTTTCAACGCTGGAAATAATCCCGGCATAAGCGTAAGTACTGCGGCTCTCCGGATGTCGTCCTAATTCGCCGGAAAGCAAACCACCCTCTGCTCCTTTTTCATCAAGAATAATGACTTTCTGAAATTTTTTATGAAAGTAAAAATTACCGAGGGCGGCGCAATGTGCGAAGACATCCAGACCGGCCGGCATCGCAAAATAGACCTGATGCGTTAAAAAATAGCTGGGAATGTTGCGATGATAGGCGCCATAGCAATGGTCGCTGAAAATCATGTTCGGAGAATATTTTTCGACGATATGGCTGGTAAATTTTCGTTCTTCGGCAATACGTGCCATTACCCGTGGCGCCTGAAGCATTAATTTGGGGATTAGCCAGCGGCCGCGGGTATATTCAATCGCATAATCCGGGGTAACAACAGTTTCCGTTTCCGGCAGTTCCTGTTCCAAAAAACGCAGGGCACGGCCATTACTACCAATAATGACTTGCCAATCAAGTGCGATAAACCTGCGGATTATTGGCAAACTCCGGGCAGCATGCCCCAACCCCATATTCAGCACGCTGTAAAAAACGCTTCGTCTAGCCATGCTTTAGCTGTGTTGCCTCAATCCAGTCTGCGACTTTCACGGACACATTTTCCAGCACTGCCGGATAGCTAACTCCTTGCCGGACCAATACTTTAAACGAATGATCGCCACCTTCAACCCAATGCAAGGTGGCGCGGTCACGCAAATCATTGAGAGTATCTTGTAATAAATCCATGCGGGCATGGCCATCGCGGGTACCCTGAACAAACAACATCGGCATCATTAAGGGGAAAAGATAACTATCGCGAATGTCATCAAACCGGCCGGGGGGATGTAATGGATATCCAAGAAATATTAATCCGTTAAGTTCGGCGAATTCATTGGCAACCATGGTGGCTATCCGTCCTCCCATGCTTTTCCCGCCGATATATAAACCGGAGAACTTTAGATTATTGATTGCCCACTCGATCACCAGTTTCCAGGCGTCTTCCAGTATTTCAGAGCGGTCGGGAATTTTTTTCCCGGCAGCCATATAAGGAAAATTAAAACGAACAATATTAATTTTTCGTTCCTGCAGATGGGTTGATATTGTTGTAAGAAATGCAGTGTTCATATTATTACCAGCGCCATGCGCCATAATAAATAATGGACGATTCTCATCCATTTTATCCGGACACCAAATTTCTACTTTTTTGTCTCGATACAAGGGCAGGTCTATTACCGACATACGTTGCGCTCCCAACAGTTAGCCGTAATCCAAGCAGTTATCATTGTCTTCAAAAAGATGCTATCCAGAAAAATATGCGGGAACAGCCGGGAAGTCAAGTATTTCTGCGCTAAAATGAAAAAGGCGCTCTTTCGAGCGCCTTTTTCGAATGGGAAAATGTATGACAGTCAGCTTATTCGCCGTCTGCCTCGGATTTATCATCCTTTTTTTCTTCGGCATCTTCCTTTTTATCGTCGGCTTTTTTCTTCCGCGTAGTCTTCTTCGGCTTCGCTTCGGCTTCCGCTTCTGCCGGTGCTTCTTCAGCAGCTGCCGCTTCTTCAGCGTCGGCTTCGGTTTCCGCCTCTTCTTTTTCTTTCTTCTTCGCAGGAGATTTACGGCCTTTGCCTTCTTCCGGAGATTCTTCCAGTTCCGGCACGTCGTCGACCATTTCCTTCAGGGTCGTGGGAGTCAGGGAGTGTTCGGTGAGGTAATCATCGACAACTTCCTTTTCCTTACCCTTCAGGTATTCGGTAACAGAGAGAACGATTCTCTTGTTTTCCTTGTCGAACTCAACAACAGCCAGCGGTAACTCATCACCGACTTTGAAGTGATCCGCCGCGCGTTTGATGTTGTTTTTGCCCAGCTCTTTCAGCGGCACAAACGCATCTACGCCCAACGGCAAGCTGACGTTCTGGACCGAGGACCAGGAAAAGGTTTTCGCGTCGCTCGGTATCTCGTCGTTGCCGCAGTTCTATGCCGACGCCGAACAGCTCATCGAAACCATCGCCCAAGAAAAAGTAACCCACACCAAAATGGTGCCTTCCCAAATTATCGCCATGCTCAATGCACCCAACTTCGACCCCGCACA
>JAUIFT010000672.1 GCA_030430345.1 Calditrichia bacterium
TCTATTGGCTGCTCATATCCACCGCGACCATTTTCATGGAAAAACAATTGCCGATTATTTGCAGGCAGTGGAGACAGTTGACTTGTTTGCGACGGCCCAGGTAATCGATAGTGTTCGGCTTTTTTTAAAGCAAGGTGATATCAGCGAAGAGCGAATCATTTCCGCCCAATATAAAACCGGGGAAAAATCTATTTATGAAAAAGACGGCATCCGTATAACCAATTTCAAAATTGATCATGGATCAGAGCGGTTTTCCTGGATAGAGAATAGCGGGCATCTGATTGAAATTGCCGGGAAAAAAATTTTACATGTTGGAGATCCGGCATTCGGCGCCAACGATATCCAGGCGGCAGACCTGCCAGCGGAAAAGATTGATATCGCCATTCTCCCCTACTGGTTTTTGATCAATGAGGACGGGCGGGCGGTGATAAAAAAATGGATTCAGCCCCAGCAGGTTGCAGCCGCGCATATACCTCCCTCTCGCACCGCGGATGCCATTGCGGAGATCAAAAAGCATTATCCGGCAGCGGTTATTTTTACCGAGCCAATGCGCAACACTATTACTCTGCAATGAATCCGCTAACGATAATTCCGGCGCAGATACACCAGAAAACCAGCATCAGGTCCACCTGCAAATTCATCAATGCCGCTAATACCATGTAAACACAGGCGCTTTTTAAACCAGTTGTAAGCTGCAGAGAGAGTCTTTCCAACATGTTTTACCTTTCGAATATTGAGTGCATACATCAAGTTTCAAAAGGTAATTTCCTGGCGGAAGAAGCTGGTGATGGTGACAACAGTTTTTCCGGCAAGAACTCTGTTGCCTTTTCTATGCCATATTTTTCGAGAACACCTCCGAGTTAATTTTCTATTGGAAGCGTTTCAAGCTGAGAAAATCAATCTCATGCCCGCTGGTGCCAGTCAATGCCAGCGATGAAAGAATTTCGCCAATCACCGGGGCGAATTTATACCCATGCCCGGAAAACCCGCAAGCGATTATGATCCCGTCAATTTCCGGATGCTGATCGATAATAAAATGATGATCCGGAGAGACAGTATACATGCAGTATTTATGTACCACTGGCTGCGCGTTTAATTCCGGCAGGTAATTTTCAACAAGGAAATTCATATTGGCTGTTTCTTCATCGGTGAGCGGCATATTTCTTTCAAACGGATCGGTCAACTTCAACGGCACATCATGTTCCCCTAACTTCAGACCTTTTTCATCAACTGCCGGGCAGCCATAAAAACAAAAAGGGCTTTTTTCATCGTTGATGAGAAAAGAGGGAAATCGATCCGGATAGTATGGCGTCATATCCGGACAGCCATGCCATAAGATCACCCTTCGCCAAATCTCTAACGGAATATTTAAATCTGCCATTATATCCACTGCCCAGGCACCGGTTGTAAAAACTATTTTTTCCGTGCTGATCAAGCGTTTGCTGGTTTTCAACAAAAAATTGCCCGCAAATTTTTCCCAGCCTAAAAGCACCTCTTCCCCATAGAAGACTGCGCCTTTTTCCAGTGCTGCGGATATATGGTTATGCACCCCATTCTCAACATAAACGATGCCCCCTTCAGGATCGAGAAATCCGGCAAAATCATCCGGTAAGTGAAATTGCGGGAAACGATCTGCCAATGCCTGCCGATCCAGATATTGATAGTTCACATCATATCGGTCGGCTCCTTCCTGCACGCTGGCCAGGTAATTTCCACCGGAACGTCCGCAAACAAGAAAGCCGCACAGGTTTAGTAAAGTTTCGCCACTTATCTCTTCCAGATTTTTCCAAAGTTTATATGAACGGTTCAATAACGGAATATAGTCCGGCGCTTCCGGATATGCTTTTCGAATCACCCGGGTATCGCCATGGGAACTGCCTTCCCCATGCCCGGCCGCAAACTGCTCGATGCCACAAACCTTTGCCCCGCTTTTCGCCAGATGATAAAGCGCAGCGCTCCCCATACCCCCTACGCCAATCACTGCAATGTCAAAATTTTCCATTGTTTGCTTTCGTTGTCAAAAAATTCGAAGTCAAGGTTGTCTCTAAACTCATTCGCCCCGCTCGCGGTCTGCCCACCTGGCCATTTGCCCATTTGCGAACTTATCTCTCCCCTGCCCACTTTTCTAAAATTCTTTCCGGGCGATTGATGACCGTGAACATTTGCAGGTTGAGATGCGTAGATTTATTTTGTATTATTACAGCCTTAAAATGAAGGATATTAATGGAAAACGGGCAATTATACAATCAAAACGAAGATTTTCATCCGGCACCTCCGCCCCCACTGCCACCGCTAACTTTTCGGCAAACCCGCGTGCATATTTTCCTGTTTATCATCTCCATATTTGCGACGATGATGGTCGGCGCGGCGAATCTTGGGTATCCCTGGGAATCCATGGCAGACGACTTTATGATTATATTTCAAGGGTGGGAATATTCTCTCGCGGTGCTGTTTATTTTAACCTGCCATGAGATGGGCCATTATCTTGCCGCCCGCTGGCACCGGCTGAATGTTACCCTCCCTTTTTATATTCCACTCCCAATTCCTTACTTATTCCATTTTGGGACAATGGGGGCATTTATTCGGATTAAATCCCCCATCCCAAATCGTATCGCATTGATGGATGTCGCCGTAGCCGGTCCATTGGCCGGATTTGTCGCTACATTGATCTGTCTCATATACGGATATGCAACCC
>JAUIFT010000673.1 GCA_030430345.1 Calditrichia bacterium
CCTGCGTTCTCTGAATGCCGGCGATGGGGAACAAATTCCCACCTTGCAGGAAGTGCTGTCACTGATAGACCGCAAAGCCGGTATCAACATTGAGCTGAAAGGACCGGACACTGCCCAGGCCGCCGCTGCTTTGATTCAGGAAGCCCTCCTACAGGATTGGGAATATCATCAATTCCTGGTGTCTTCCTTCAATCATCATTCCCTGCAACATATCAAAGACATTGATCCGAATATTCCACTCGGTGTGCTACTCTATGCCCTCCCATTGGATTATGCTGCCGCCGCCAGCGCCCTCAATGCTTATTCTGTTCACATGAGTATGGATTTTATAACCAAAGCATTTGTCGAGGATGCCCACAACCGTCAATTAAAAGTCTTTGTTTATACGGTGAATGAAGCGGAAGATTTTTCCCGGATGGCAGCCTTCGGCGTCGATGGCTTCTTTACTGATTATCCCGATCGCCTGCGCAAGTTTCTGCGAACCGCAGAATAATCACTTACCCGATTTTAAATGAGAACTTTTCTTTCGCAAATACCATAAATAAGTAAGCGGACAAAAATATTTTTGATAAAGAAGTGAACTAAAAAGATTAATAGCACTGCCCTCTCCGGCACTGTTGCCCATTTGCAAATGGGCAAATGAACCGGAGAGATATAGGCTGTCTGGTTATCATCTAAATATTTTTGTCTCATTACATACATTGAAAGAATTGCTATTATTTCTTATTACAAAGAGAGATCGGGAATCATTATGCCCGCAACAAAAACACCGCAGGAAAAGCAGTCTGCTACCCTAAAACAAAAACCAGCACCACACCCGGCGCCCCGTTTAACAGCCCGGCGCTTCCGCCTGTTACGGGCATACCGGGTGGTCTTTCGCTTATTGATCAGCCTCGGCTGGTTTGAGCTTAAAGGAAAATTTTTGGGACCGGAGTGGAAAGTGCAAAAGATGCCGGAAGTCTATAGAGCAAATGCCCGGCGGCTGAAAGAAACGATTCTAGTGCTGAAAGGCCTGTTCATCAAAGCCGGCCAGATGGTCAGTATTCTTAGTAATTTCCTGCCGGAAGATTTCCGCAGTGAACTGGAGGAATTGCAGGATCGCATTCCAGCTCGTCCCTTTGAGGAAATTCGTGCGCGTATTCAGCAGGAATTCGGTCAGCCGCCGGAAACCCTCTTCCAGGAGTTTTCCAAGGTGCCGATCGCCAGTGCTTCTCTCGCCCAGGTGCATCGGGCGACGCTGCCGGATGGCCGCACCGTTGCCGTAAAAGTTCAGTATCCGGAAATCGAAGAAATTGCCCGGATGGATCTCATTACCATCCGACGAATCATTCGCATCGTCAGCTTTATCTTCCGGGTTCGCGGTATGGATAATAATTTCTCCCAAATAGAAGAAATGATCCATGATGAGCTGGATTTCCGAAAAGAAGCCGAACATATCAATACCATTCGGGAGAATTTTGCCGGAGAGACCCAGATCTCTTTTCCGGAAGTTGTTGCCCCGCTCTCCAGTGAAAGAGTGTTAACCACAGAATTTATTGAAGGAGTAAAAATCTCCGACCTGGCGGCGATTGCTGAGTTGGAGATTGATCGTCAGGAGTTGGCAGAGCGGGTGCTCACCGCTTATTGCCAGATGATCTTTAGCGACGGATTTTATCATGCCGATCCCCATCCGGGCAATATTCTGGTCCGCCCGGATGGCAGCATCGTCTTTATCGATTTCGGTGCCGTTGCTCGCTTATCCGCAACAATGCTGGAGGGCATCCCGCAATTTCTGGAAGGGTTGTTGCGCCGTAATACCGAGCAAATTATGAAAGCGCTGACAATGATGGGTTTTATTCCCCGCGACGAAGATTCCTACAATGCTGAACGCATCATCGAATATTTCTATAGCCGCTTCCTGGAAGAAATGACGCTGGATTCCTGGAATCTGCAGGATATTCAGGTCGATTTCCGCACCCGGCTGGAAGTGTGGGGAGATTTACGACGCATGAATATCTCCCTGCGGGAACTGGCCGGTTCCTTTCATATGCCGAAAGACTGGGTATTGCTGGAACGAACTATTTTGCTTTTGATGGGCCTTTGCACACATCTAAGCCCAACCATGAATCCCATGAAAACGATCCGTCCCTACCTGGAAGAATTTGTGCTAGGCCGCGATCGCGATTGGGTGAAGATGGTCAGTAACGTTGTTAAAGATATGGCCCTGAGTGCATTGACGATTCCGGAATCTTTAAAGAAGTTCCTCCAGAAAGCGAACAATGACGAATTATCCCTGAACATCAAGGGTCTACAGGAAAGCACTCAGCTATTTTACGCGCTGGGGCATCAATTCCTCTACGGCATCTTCGCCCTGACCACCGGCGGACTTTCCTACCTGGCACATACCCGTGCCGAGGCGCTGATCTCCCAGGGACTGATGGGGGCAGCTGCATTCTTTATGTGCTGTCTCGGTGGCTCCATCTGGTCTGCCCGGCGCTTTCGTCGTAAAAACATGAGCCGGCGGTAACCCCATGTTCGGCAGCAAATTACCGCGCCAATATATTGCGGCATTTCTGATTTTCAGCGGAGTGGCGCTCATTATCTCCCTGCAAATTTATTGGGTAAGGCTATTTCGGAATGATCCGGAAAGTTTCTGGTTAATCTTACAATGGCAGCTGCTCGCCTGGTATCTCTGGGCGCTTTT
>JAUIFT010000674.1 GCA_030430345.1 Calditrichia bacterium
CATCGAGGAAGGGTGTGGCTGTTATAGCTGTCAGCATTTTTCACTGGGCTACATTCATCATATGTTACGGGTAAATGAAATGCTCGGCATGCGCCTGACCACACTGCATAACATCTATTTTTACCAGCAGTTGGTCCGGGAAGCCCGGGACGCCATTCGGGAAAATCGTTTGGCAGCACATAAGCAGGAATTTCTCAAACGTTATTTTGGAAAAGATAGTTGAAAGTTCAGAGTTCGAAATTCTTGGAAAAAATCAACACCCCGGAACCCTGAACTTTGACCATTGAACTACTTAGCAAAACCTTCATCTTGGAAATTGGGCAATTAATCATTATATTCTGCGCCGTCATATATTATAAATAAAGGAGATGTATCGTGGATCAGTTTAGTGGTGGTATTCTATATCTCGTGGCAATTTTTGCAATTTTTTATTTTTTCATAATTCGCCCGCAAAGTAAACGTCAGAAAGAGCGCCAGAAAATGCTCGACGCCTTAAAAAAAGGGGAAGATGTTGTTACCATTGGCGGCGTTCATGGCAAGGTGATGGGCTTCAAAAATAACGAGAAAATAGTTGTTCTGAAAGTAAATGATAACATCAATTTGGATGTGGATCGCACTGCGATATCCCATTTCAAAGGTAAAGGCGAAGACAGCAAAGCGAATTGAGTTAATTATGGCAGTTTTACCAATTATCAAGCTGGGGCACCCGACGCTGCGCAAGCGGGCGGAGGAAATAACCGAATTTACCGACGACCTCTACGATCTGGCCGACAATATGGTCGATACAATGATTGAAAATGAAGGAATCGGTCTGGCTGGTCCGCAGGTGAATATCGCCCGGCGAATCTTTGTTATCGATTTATCTTTAATTGATGAAGAGAAAGATCCGCAGGCGTATATCAACCCGAAAATCATCTCTACTGAGAATCTGGAGACAATGGAAGAGGGTTGCCTGAGCATACCGGATGTACGTTCCGATGTGAGCCGCCCTTTTGCCCTGGAAGTTGAATATCAGACGCTTGACGGGGAAACTGTTCGGGAAAAAATGGATGGCCTGCTGGCCAGGGTTTTCCAGCACGAGAATGATCACCTGGACGGGGTGCTTTTTATCGATAAAATTCCCCCGATTGAGCGCAAACTTCTCGAACCCCAATTAAATAAAATCCGGAGGTCAACTTCGCTCACGTAAAGAAAAGTCTTAAAGTAGTTTTTATGGGAACGCCGCAATTTGCCGTTCCCACCCTGGCAGCAATTCTAAATTCCCACCACCAGGTTGTCGGTGTCGTTACGCAACCGGACCGTCCGCGCGGACGCGGCAAAAAGTTGATGCCGCCGCCGGTAAAACAATTCGCGCTGGATCATCATCTCTCCCCTATTCTTCAGCCGGAAAAAATGAAAAATCCGGAATTCATCGCCGCATTGCAGGCGCTGGATGCGGATGTTTTTGTTGTCGTTGCATTCCGGATTCTTCCGGAAATTGTCTTTGCAATGCCTTCCCATGGCACGATTAATTTACATCCTTCCCTGCTACCGAAATTTCGGGGCGCAGCGCCATTGAACTGGACGATTATTCAGGGTGAAGAAAGTACCGGGATTACCACTATTTACATCAAGAAAGAGATCGACGCCGGTAACATTATCATTCAGAAACCATTTTCATTGGTTCCGAATGAAACCGTGGGAGAATTACACGACCGTATTGCCCCGGTTGGCGCGCAAGTCGTTTTGGACAGTCTGGCGCAAATTGCTGCTGACACTGTTGCCGTTAGCATTCAGGATAATGATCTGGCAACACCAGCGCCCAAGCTAACTAAAGAGATCTGCCATCTCGATTTTGACCAGCCGGCAGAATCTGTCAAGAACTGGATTCATGGTCTTTCACCGGTGCCTGGTGCTTTTACTTATTACAATGGGCAACTGTTAAAGCTGTTTCGGGCGTCTGTCATCGAATCGACAAAGAGTGCTGACCCGGGCACTATTTTGAAAGCAGCGGATGGAGAGATTCATATCGCCTGCCGGGATACCGCAATTTCGGTTCATGAATTACAGTTGCAGGGAAAGAAACGATTAACCACCGATGTTTTCCTGCGTGGCAATCAGTTGCAGGAAGGCATCATTTGTCGTTAGATCCAACACTCGATTAATTTTACAAACATATGGAGAGAATTATGGCACGGCAAAACATCTCATCCGGCGCAAAATGGGAACCGATCGTCGGTTATTCCCGGGCAGTCCGGGTTGGCAATGTGATTAATGTTTCCGGTAGTACCGCCCTGGATGACAACGGGGAGCTGATCGGTATCGGAGACCCATACGCCCAAACCGTCCAAACGCTGGAGAATATTCGCAAGGCGCTACTAAAAGCAGGGGCAGCGCTGCACCACGTCGTTCGGACACGCATCTATGTTACCGATATCGAGCAATGGGAGGCGGTCGGCCGCGCCCACGGTGAGTATTTTCGGGATATCCGACCCGCTACTTCAATGGTAGAAATCAGCAAGCTAATCGACCCGCGTATGCTGGTGGAAATCGAAGCGCAGGCAATTCTTGATGACAGTGACGGACAATCTCCGGCTGACGCCCGTTAACATCCGATACCAATGGAAAAAGATTTTCCGACATTGAGCACCACCGGCCTGCCGTTAACAGAAAAGATTCGCAATGCCGGCTATGCGC
>JAUIFT010000675.1 GCA_030430345.1 Calditrichia bacterium
ATACCCCCCTCGGAAGCGCTGGCGCTGGAAGTTGCGCATTTTGTAGATTGTGTAAGCAATGGTAAAAAACCGATTTCGGATGGCCACCTGGGACACGCAGTTGTCAAGATTCTGGAATCTTCTGAAAAGTCGATAAAAAACCGCGGAAAAGAGATTTTACTCTAATTTATCTCTCTGCTATTTTATCTGCCGCTCCGTTTGTCTTTTATGCTGAAAGGGCAGGCGGGTCGGTTTTTTTGTATGTTTTTTCAAAACCGGAAACTCGTAACCTTTAATTGGTATTTGATGTTGGCATTGCTATATTATTCGCATTTCTCATACGGAGAAGTACGAAGATGTATTATTGCCAGAAATAAAAAGATGAAGCGAATGAATTTACAGCGAACACCCAGAATCCTCCACCTATTGATATCCACTCTGTTCTTAATCGCCAGTTCCCTGATGGCTCAGGTGGTCTATGAACCGTTGCATCGTGATGTTTATGACTACTTATCCCGCCTGAGTCAAAAGGGTATTATTGAGGTGAATGATATTATTAAGCCGTTGTCCCGCCAATACATCGCTGAAAAATTGACAGAAATTTCCGGACAGTCAGATCAGCTAAACTCCCTGGAAAAACAGGAACTGGCTTTTTTTCAGCAAGATTTTTATCAGGAACTCAATCCGGTGAGCGCTAAGGAAGAAATCCAGTATAGCTACCTGGGGAAAGATATCGCGGGCCGTTACCGGTTGTTTTCCTATCGCAGTAATTTGTTCGATCTCAATTTAAGCCCAATTTATGGTTTGGTAAATGGCCGCAATGATGGAGAGAGTGAAATCGCCCGCTGGAACGGAGCATATCTTTACGGTCGCCTGGGAAAGAATATTGGATTTAGTTTCGATTTCCGCGATAACCTCCAAAAAGGCAAAAACATTGATGTCGATAAAGCCTTTACCCCGGAAACCGGCGTCGATGCGGAATTTTTTCCGGAACGGGATGCTATTGAATTCAGTGAAGTTCACACGATACTTTCATACAACTGGTCCTGGGGAAACATTGCCTGGGGAAAGGATTTTCTAAATTGGGGGCAGGCGGAAAGCGGGCAGGTGGTTTTGTCTTCAAAAGCGCCATCTTTCCCGTTTGTTCGCTTAGATTTGCAGCCGGCGAAATGGCTGCACTTTAATTACTATCACGGCTGGTTAGTTTCCAACGTTGTAGATTCCTCAGCGGTTTATCCGACGCTTATTGAAGGTCGGAATAGTTTCAAAAACCGCGAGAAATACCTCGCTTCTCATACAGTGACAATCACTCCGAAACGGGGCCTGGATATTGCCCTGGGGGAATCCATTATTTATAGCGACCAATTGGAGATTGCCTACCTGATGCCCCTGATGTTCTTCCGCCTGGCCGATCATTATCTTTCCAGCCGGCAAAACAATGCCGGCAGTAATGCCCAACTTTTTGCCGCAGTCAGCTCCCGCAATCATATCCCCAACACGCATTTGCACTTCACCCTCTTTATTGATGATCTATCGATCGCAAAAATATTTGATGATGAAAATCATATCAATCACGTTGCTTTAACATTCGGAACATCGGTGACGGACTTTCTGCTCCCCAATTTAACGCTTACCGGGGAATACACCCGCGTTAATCCCTTTGTTTACAAACACTTTATCCCCACGGAGTTATACACCAGTTCCGGCTATTTGATGGGACATTGGGCGGGGCATAACAGCGACCTGCTCTATGGTAAGCTCAATTATCGCATTCGGCGGGGATTGCAGGTAAGCCTCTGGGGGCAAAAAGCGCGCAAAGGCGGAGACGGGGAAGTGGCCGATCAATATCGCTGGCCACATCCACCATTTTTATTCGGCTTGAATGATCGTTTGAATGAGTGGGGCGGAGAAATGAGGTATGAATTAACCCACGAGCTGTTTCTCGGTGTTGAATATAAACATCAGTCAATTAACCGGGAACTAGCGGAGGGAGCAACATTGGAAACCAGCAATAACCGGTTTTTCTTCTCTCTCTATTACGGGCGATAGCTAAAAGAAATATTCAATATTGAATATCCAATGATCAATGCTAAAGTGGTAACAAGGACTGTACTTGGGAATTGGAAATTGATGTTTTTTAAATTGCGGTAGTCAATCCATGAAATTATTCAGTGTGTTGATAATCTCTTTAACGATTTCCCTGCTGGCGGTAAAGTTGACCCGCCAATGGGCGATTCGTTTACAGATCGGCGCATTGCCAACCGCTCGCAAGATTCATGAATCATTTATTCCGGTACTCGGTGGTATTGGTATTTTTTGTGGCCTGGTTGGAGGAATGCTGGCGGCGGAATTGCTCGGCGTTTTACCGGCGGATGCCTGGGGAAAGCATCTCCATTTCTGGATCGGATTGCTGCTGATTGCAGCGGTCGGGTTAATTGATGATATCCGCGGTATTCATCATCTGCAGAAGTTCGCCGGAGAATTAATCGCTGCGATCCTCGCTGTTAGCGGTGGTTGTATTATCGAAGCATTCTATAGCCCAACCGGCACCGCGCTGGATTTAGGATGGTTTAGCTACCTTTTTACCGTGCTGTGGATTATGTTTGTTATCAATGCAGTGAATCTGCTTGATGGTCTGGACGGCCTGGCCAGCGGCATTAGCCTGATTACCGCAGCTGGTTTTTTGCTGATT
>JAUIFT010000676.1 GCA_030430345.1 Calditrichia bacterium
TATTCGATTTGACCGCCCAGTACTTTTTCGCCATCAAATTTTCCGGCAGATGGCACCGGAGCACCTTCTAACAAAAGCCGGGCATTGTCGATATCATTCGCGATTTTAGCATTAACGTCATTCAGTCGGGGACGATAAAAACCATAAAATGGTTTAATAGTTACTTGTGCCGCGACTGAACCCGTTATCAGCGCGCAAAATAATAGAATTTTCATCAGTAATTTGTGATCCATATTGTGAAATTCCTCTTCTGTAATTATTATATAAACAGGGCAATTATTTAGGATAAAGAAATAGCCAAACCGCGTAAAATATTATATAACATCGCGCATAAAAGATGTTCCAATTCTTACAGGATTATTTTTTAAACATAATAAATTATTGGTTGTTTCTTTATTTTTTTTTCTTATAATAACCCACATTACAATACATTCGGGAAGAGTAAGCATCAATTATAAATTCCCACCGTAATGGGTATTGTAATTCGTACATGTATTATTAAACTGAGCGGGAGATACCCATGGAATTCCCAGATCGTATGAACCACAAAGTCGTAAGCATAGCTGAAAAAGCGGTCTTCGAAGAGATCTGTGAACTGCTCGAATTAGATGTCAATAAGGTTGAGTACCTTTTATATGAGGACTTCGACGAAGTCGATTATAGTATGTATGAAGATTTCGATGACGGCGAATATAGCAGTGGTGAAACCTGGCGCCCGGAACACCGCATTATCGAGGTCTACTTTCTGGAAGGTACTAAAGAAGAAATCGAAATTGAACTGGATTCCGAGTTAGACGAAACGATTAAAAGAATACTCGGAGATCTCTAGAAAATCTCCTCGTGGCAGTTCTCTCTGTTGACGGGGAGACGTGCAATGGCCGTTAATTTCTGCGCTACATTTAAACCACACTTTTCTCAGTTTTTAATTCCAGATTTGTCCGGTAATAATAAAATTTCAATACGTCTGTTTTTGCTGCGACCCGCGCTACTTTTATTACTGGCAACCGGATGAAATTGCGATAAGCCCACCGCCTCCAACTTCCCTGCTTTTACACCGACCGTTTCTTCCAAAAACCGAACCACTGTAGTTGCCCGGGCAGTCGAAAGTTCCCAATTCGTCGGATAGTCTTCTTTCAGACGGCTGTGGATTGGTACATTATCAGTATGTCCCTCAACGCGAATAATCTTTCCTTCTATTGTTTTAATAATATTTCCAACACGCTCAAGAACTTTCAATCCGGGCGCGGTAATTTCTGCTTCACCGGATGGAAACAAAACCTTGTCAACCAGACGAACGGAAAGTTTATCCGCTAACTGGGTAATCTCGATCTCTTTCTTCTCGATTTCGTCTTTGAGTTCTTCGACTAATTCATCCTGTTCTTCAGCCAGCTTATTGATTTCTGCTTCTTTTTCCTCGGACGCTTTTGCCAGCCTTTCTTCGAACTCCCGGTTTAACTGATTAATACGCCCCTCAAGGTGCTCTACCTGAAAAGCCAACTCGGCGTTTTGCTCCTCCAGGGTTTTTGCTGAATCCTGAGCGTTTTCATTTTCCAGATAAAAATAGGCACCAGCGCCGATTGCAGCCAACAACAATAAAAACAGAAAGATAAGAAAGCCTTTCATGAGAACTCCCGGATATTCTAAGGGTTAACAACGTCCAAAAACATAGCAAAAGCGGGGAAGATATCCAAGGCGAACCCGCTGGAAAATTTGTCATCAACAAAATCGGGAAAATTCCGTTGACACCCTTTCCTTCCTGATTTATACTGATTATATTCTCAACGCAACCAACTTTGATCTCAGATTAGTTAATCCCGGGGCAGTTCAGCTAGCCTATTCCGATATAAAAACTAATAAAAATGTTTGAGCGGAGAAGTAGTTATGAACGACGGTATTTTACAAGAAGGACTGTTCATTGACGGTATATCCCAGGCAGCGCTATCCGGGGAAGTGCGGGAAATTATTAACCCGGCAACCGAAAGCGTTATTGCTGTTGTTGCAGATGGCGGCTCGGATGATGTTAATATTGCTGTTGAACGAGCGGAAATTGCATTTCAAAAATCCTGGAAAAAATGTCACTCCCGAGATCGTACGAAAATGCTTCTGGCCCTGGCCGCTTTAATTCGCAGTCATTCGGAAAGCCTCGCCGTGCTGGAAAGCCGTAATACCGGCAAACCGATTCGCGATGCCCGGGGAGAAATTAGCCTGGCCGCAGACTGCTTCGAATACTATGCCGGGGCAATTAATAAAATCGGCGGGCATACGGTGCCGGTTTCTTCGCAGGGCGTTAATATGACTTTTCGGGAGCCGATCGGGGTTTGCGGTTTGATCGTACCCTGGAACTTTCCCCTGGTAATTACCGCCTGGAAGGTGGCGCCGGCATTGGCGATGGGAAACTGCGTCATTTTAAAGCCGGCCACGCAAACTCCGCTAAGTGCATTGCAACTAGGCCGTCTGGCCCTGGAAGCCGGCATTCCGCCGGGGGTCTTGAATATTATTCCCGGGGAAGGAAACCAGGCGGGGGAGGCGATTGTGCGCCATCCCGCTGTGCGAAAAATTGCTTTTACCGGATCAACCACCGTTGGTAAAGACGTCATGCGTTTGGCGGCGGAACATATTAAGCCGGTCACGCTGGAACTGGGCGGAAAATCTGCCAATATCGTTTT
>JAUIFT010000677.1 GCA_030430345.1 Calditrichia bacterium
TGAAGTATACCATTTCATTCGAGAATGCTGCCCATCATGAGGGAGAAGTATCAATTGTCTTTCCGGAACTGATGGATGACCCGTTACTGGTTTCCATGAGCCGTTCCTCTCCGGGGCGTTATGCATTGCACGAGTTTGCCAAGAATGTCTATAATGTCCGGGCATTTAATGGGGCTGGCGCTGCGTTGCCGCTGGAGCGCCGAAATCCGCATCAATGGAAAGTTCGCGGGCATGATGGCATCGTGAAATTCCAGTATACCATATTCGGGGATCATTGCGATGGCACTTATCTCGCCATTGATAACACCCACGCCCATATGAATATGCCGGCAACGTTTATGTGGGCAGATGCGTTAAAAGATCGTCCGATCGAAATTCATTTTCAGAAGCCGGTAAAGAACTGGCATATCGCCACCCAGCTTTTTCCCGGCGAACAGCCCGATGTTTTCACCGCGCCCAACCTCGCTTATTTTATGGACAGCCCGACGGAAATCAGCGCATTTCAATTGCGGGAGTGGCGGTATGATGACGGGCAGCGGGAGCAACGCTACCGGCTGGCAGTGCATCATAAAGGCACGGCGAAAGAATTAGATGCTTATACGGAAATGACCAAAGCGGTGGTCGAAGAATCGATCGCGATATTCGGGGAAGCACCGGCATTCGAAACCGGCGCCTATACATTTATTGCCGACTACCTGCCCGGTGCGGATGGTGATGGTATGGAGCATCGTAATTCAACGATTCTCACCGATAACGATCCGCTGAGTACTCATGCGAAAATTCACCTCTGGACGATCGCCCATGAATTTCTTCATGTCTGGAATGTGGAACGCATTCGCCCAAAATCGTTGGAGCCATTTGACTTTAGCCAGGCGAACATGTCCGCAGAATTGTGGTTCGCGGAAGGGTTTACCAGCTATTATGATTATTTGATTCTGCAGCGGGCGGCAATTATCGATATCGATAAATATGCCCGGGAAGCGGGTAAGCTGTTGAATCGAATTATCAATTCTCCCGGACATCGTTACTTTGGGCCGGCGGGGATGAGTCAGCGCGCACCCTTTTCCGATGCCGCCGTTTCCGTGGATGAAAAAAACTTCAGCAATACATTCATCTCCTATTATGCTTATGGCGCAGCGATTGGCCTCGCGCTCGATCTGGAAATACGTCGCCGTTTCCCCGGGAAATCGCTTGACGATTTTATGAGAGCATCCTGGGAAAAATTGGGGAAAACAGAGCAACCATACACCAATGATGACCTGCAGAAATTGCTGGGAACGGTCACTGGCGACGCGGCATTCGCAAAAGATTTTTTTCAGAAATATGTCTATGGCAGCGAGCTGCCGGATTATGCGGCGCAATTAACATCCGCTGGCCTGTTATTACGATTGAAAAAAAAGGATGCCCCCTGGATTGGGCGAATCGACGCGACCTTTAAAAAAGGGAAGGCAACGCTGAATCGCCGCACGTTGGTTGGTACACCATTGTATGAAGCCGGGTTGGATAAAAACGATGTTTTGCTGACCTTTGGCGGGGATTCCCTGAAAAGTAAAAAAGCATTCCAAAAGCAACTGAAGAAACATAAACCGGGAGATACTGTCCCAATTTCTTTCGAGAAAAATGGAGAGAAGAAAGCTGCAAAAATTGTTATTGGGAAAAACCCGGCATTAGAAATAGTTACTTTTGAGTATGCCGGTAGGGCTGTCAGTGAAGAGATAAAGCAGTTTCGGAAAAGCTGGTTGGGAAAGAAATCAACATTCGATACGGACAGTTTAAAACAGTATTGCCCGAAGTGCCGCCGGGCCTTTCCCATGGCCAACAATCATTGCCGTTATGATGGCAAGAAATTGGTGATTGCGTTGAAAGAGGAGTAAAAAATTAAAGCGATAACTGCGGTGATTAATTTCCCAGATGAAGAATGGCCTGAATCTCTTTCAGAATTTCCTTAATCTGGAAGGGTTTGCCCATAAAAGGAGGCGGATTGCCGTTTCCGCTTATTTCGAGAATATCTTCCTGTTTGCTGTAACCGCTCATAATGATAAATTTTTGCTCCGGCTTAATCCCTCTTATCGTTTTAAAAGCAGTTTTGCCATCCATTTCCGGCATTACCATATCGAGCAGAACCAGATCGATCTGGCCGCTGTTTGCCTGAAAAAGATCGACGCCTTCCCGGCCATTCGCAGCGCTGTAAACCGTAAAACCCTGCATCTCCAAAACTTCCTGCAAAACACTGCGGATACTGTATTCGTCGTCTATGACCAATATCGCTTGTGCTCTTTTCGCGTGGCCATTTTTCAACGGCGCCGCCAACGCTGCGGATGTGGATTTTTCTATCATTTTTACCGGCAGGTAGATGTAGAAACGGGTAAACGCGTCTACTTCGCTCTTCAGGAATATTTCTCCGCGCATATCCTTAACGATATTGTAGGCAACATACAATCCCAAACCCAAACCTTCATTCTTGATTTTATTGGAAAAGAATGGTTTAAATACATGGGGGCGGGCGGCGGTGGCAATCCCGCTGCCATTGTCTTCTACCAATAGCTCGATATAATGCCCGCGGGAAAGCACAAACTGATCGTGAAGTAAAGTATTATTTTTATCAACATTCACCAGGCGGGTGGCGAAACTGATCACCCCATCCGCCTTGCCTTTCAACGCTTCC
>JAUIFT010000678.1 GCA_030430345.1 Calditrichia bacterium
ATGACCCCTTTAAGAACATTTCTGGAAGAAAAGCGCCGTCGGCAGGAAAAGATTTTATCGGTTTACCTGACCGCCGGTTTTCCTGATGCGGAAGCAACGTTGCCATTGCTGGAGGCGATTGTTGAAGGTGGCGCGGATATGATTGAGCTGGGCATTCCTTTCAGCGACCCGCAGGCGGACGGCCCGACGATTCAGGCCGCTTCCCAGAAAGCATTGGCCGCCGGAATGACCACCGCCGGCGCCCTGAAGATTTTGGCCGGGTTCCGTCGCAAACACGATGTGCCGATTTTGATGATGGGCTATGCAAACCCCTTTTATCAAATGGGCTGGGAACAGCTGCTCAACGAAGCCGCGGCTGCCGGTAATGCCGGGTTTATCATTCCCGATATGCCCCCGGAAGAAAGCGCGACGCTGAACGATGCGATGGCTGCGCAGGGAATGTCTCTAATCAATCTTGTTTCCCCAAACACCCCGGGAAATCGCATCGCCATGATCAACGAACGGACCAGCGGATTTATCTACGCTGTTTCGGTGACGGGCATTACCGGGGCGAGAAACAATGTGCCGGAACAAACGATTCGCTTTCTGGAAAACTTGCGCCGACAAACCGATCATCCCTTTCTGGTCGGTTTTGGCGTTTCCAATGCGGAAACTGCCCGGGCGCTTTCACAGCTCAGTGATGGCGTAATAATCGGCAGCGCGGTGATTAACCGGATTGCCACAGCGGAAAATCTGGAAAGTGCCTGCCGGTCCGTACGGGAATTTTTGCAGGGAATCAAGGCGGCGATTTCCGCTGAGCAGTAAGTTTGTGGAAAGTGAAATTGAGCGGTTGAAGTGATTGTTTTTTCGCCGCGGATGCACACGGAACTACACGGATTTAAAAGATAAAATTTATCATTCAGTGTTTTGCACTAATTAGTTTAAAAATCCGTGAAGATCCGTGCGCATCCGTGGCGATTATTTTTTTAAGCCTTTAGAATTATATCTCTTCCTTTAACAAACGCATTTTTTCAGCAAATTCCGTTGCCAGCGGCAGGAATTCCTCCTGCAAACTCTTCTGATTAAGATGGTTAAGAAGGCCGCCAAATAAAGCCAGGACAGCGGCGATAACCATACTTCGCCAGCCAAACCCTTCCAGTAAACTATTGAAGAGCAGAAAAACGCCAATCAGTCCGCTGCCAAGATACCACTTAAATTGATGCAGGAATCGAATGCGTTTTTTCAGATTCGCTGTTTCATTCTCTAAAAACTGCAATAGGGAAATCGATTGTTCATCACTGGCATGTTTGACCCGAAAACCATTAAAGTGGTAGCCGAGAAAAGTAGCGAGAAACAGGATAAAACCCGTTTTGCCGAAAATTGCAAGCTCACTCCAGAAGGAGGGATGAAGATAGTGAAATAGTCCCAGAATAAATATTAAAACAAAGCCGCCAAAGAGATCGGCAAACTCGTAGGCCCGGCGAATTTGCGCCAGGCTTTTTGCCCGGTTGAGGGAATTTAATAAACTGGCCGGTTCGATAGCGACCTTACTCCCGGCCATCGCTTCTTGCCAAAGACGGGTAAATTGATCATTCTTCATCTGTGCGCTCCTTTATGCAATTGGATAATTTCAGTTTCAGCCGTTTCATTTTTACGGCGACAAGATTTTCGGAAATGCCAAGTATTTCGCTGATGTCCCGGTAGGGAAGATCTTCCAGGTATAGTGCGACGATTAATCGTTCCATATCATTCAGGGTTGAGATGCATTTTCGCAGAAGTCGCAGCAATTCTTGTTGTTCTGCGTCCGCATATGATGCTTCCCGATGGATAAATTTCCGCTGAATACCGTCAAGTGCGACCTGCGGTTGGCGTCGCTTGCGGTTCCGGGTAGAAAAACGAATGGCCACCCGCAAGGCAATTTTATATATCCAGGAAGATACTGCCGAATCTCCCTTGAAAGCCGGCCACGATCTCCAGAGCTGGAAAATTATCTCCTGAAACAAGTCTTCCCGGTCTTCCGGAGAATGGGCATAAATCTGGGAAAAACGGAGAATTCGCCGCTTTTCAGCAGAGAGCATCTCAAGAAATTTATCTTCACCTTTTTGGGGCATAGCGAATCCGTTTTTTTCCGGTTACTTTTATATAGGTTAGTGGCAACAAATTTTATAATATGACAAAAAATGCTGTTTTAATGAAATAATTGGCCTTTTATCCTGCATAAACAGTGTTTCTGTATTTGCCCTGAATGCTCGAATTCGCTCATCATTATTATATTAATTGATTTATTAAAGGAGAATAAATGATACGGTTGATCAAGCAATTATTAATACTACTTTTACTGGCGCCACTGCTGCTAACTGCCCAGGAAGAATTTGCCAATACCATGTCTTTGAAAGCAGGAGAAACATCGCCGAGGGCGGATTTATCGGCAATTGAGTGGGTAGCCGGGGCCTGGCGGGGCGAGGCGTTCGGTGGGATTACCGAAGAAGTGTGGACACCGCCGTTGGGTGGATCTATGATGTGCGTCTTTAAACTGGTCGTAAACGATCAGGTTCGGTTCTATGAAATTGTGACAATCTCTGAAGAAAACGAAACCCTGATTCTTCGCCTGAAGCATTTTAATGCGGATCTCACCGGCTGGGAAGAGAAGAATGTTACCGTGGATTTCAAGCT
>JAUIFT010000011.1 GCA_030430345.1 Calditrichia bacterium
TTCAATGGCGCGTTATCGGATGTGTTGATCTGAAAAATTTCCGGATAGACCATATCGTAATCCGCCAACGCCGATATCTCATTTGCCTCGAGAATGCGCACTAATGCGCCATCGCTTTTCAGCAGACTTACCTGAGTGGGCGTTTTCAGGTTCGAGGAAAAACCGACGTAATGCTGAAAATCCGGGGAGAAGTTGGCAGTATGCCAGCCGTTCATTTCCCGGGAAATACGCGTCAAGGCAGTGCCGTTCAATTTTACCCGGTAAATGTCGTTCTCGGCCGGCGATTCCTTTTTGCCCTGGAAATAGACCCAGCCATTTTTTTCATCGGCCCCTAAAATCGATCCGATCTCCCAGCGGCCGCTGGTAATTTGCGCAACTTGTTTCCCTTTATAATCGGCCAGATAGATATGGCGGAAGCCGTCCTTCTCGGAAGACCACAGCACCTGGTCTTTCTCCTTCAGGAAAATGAAATCGTCATTAACATCAATCCAGGTATTATTTTTGTCTTCGAGAATCTTGCGGGTTTTCCCGTTAGTGACATCAGTAAATAACAGCTCCAAATGGTTCTGCTTGCGGTTTAAGCGGCGAATCGCCAGGGTGTTTTTCTCATTGGTCCAATCGATGCGCGGGATGTAAATATCCGTTTCCACACCGATATCCATCCAGGTTGTTTTTCCGCTGGCAATATCCACTACCCCGATTTTCACAATGGCGTTCTGTTCACCCACTTTCGGGTATTTCAGGGGAATCGCTATACTGTAATAGGGCAATTCATCCAGCATGTAAAAGGTTTTTACCCGGGTCTGATCGGTGCGCCAGAAGGCGATTTTCTTCCCATCAGGCGACCAGCGGTAAGCATCCGCCCGGCCAAATTCTTCCTCATAAACCCAGTCGAATACCCCATTAAGGATATCAAACGAGCCATCGGTAGTGAGCTGACGGGATTCCCCGGTCTCCACATCGGCAACATAGAGGTCATTCTGCTTGGCGAAACCAACAGACTTTCCATCCGGAGAAAGCGCCACATTTTGCAACTCCGGATCATTTTTCGCCAGCGGCGTGAGGGTCTGATCAGCAATATCGTAGAGGTAATAAGGCGCGGTGTAAGAATGGCGCCAGATCTGCTTTGTCGGGCCGGTAATCAGCAGATGATTCTGACTGCCGGTAGTTTGATAGGCAGTCATTTCTACCTGGGTGCGGGTGCTGCCCTGTAAGCGTTTATTCTCTTTTTCCAGCGCATCGCGCTCTTTTTGAATGGCGGTCATCTTTTCGAAAGTTTCCTGCAGGCGACGGTTTTTTTCTGCCGTTTCCCCCTGTTGCGCCAGTGCTTTCCGCTCATTCTTAATGCGCTCATAGTCTTGCTTCAGAGATTCCAGCTTTGCCGCTGAAGCACTCCGGGCAGTGCTGTTATCAATAAACAACTGATCGCCGGAAAGAATCAGGGTTTCCTGGCCGCTACTAACATTATGCCGGTAAATATCCAGCTTGCCGCTGCTCTCATTTTCGCGGGTGAATGTAAAAGCGGTGCCATCGGGTAACCACTGGATATCCGCTACTGTCTTTCCCTGAAATTGATCGGATTTGTAGATATCCTCCAGGGTTAACTTTTTCTTTTGAGCCATCATAGCGGTAGTACCTCCCAGAATTGCCAAGAACATTAAGAAACTGAATATACGTTGGAAGCTCATAGAACCCTCACTGTGTGGTGAATGGAAAAGGATTAGGGATTTAGGGATTTAGGAGTTTAGGCAGCCTAATCCCCTAAATCCCTAATCCCCTAGGCCTCTTTTTTAGAAAACATCACAATACGATTACTGTTCGTTCCCCGGCGATTGTTATGAATTCCCCAAATATTCGCCGTTTTGGTAAATGCCTGCTCGTTAATCAAAATACCGGCACAATGAAATCCGGCTGCTTTCCCCAGTGGCACAACGTATTCGTCCAAATTGATTTTACCATTGCGCACTTCCCCAACTTCAAACGCGACCCAGCCGCCGGTTTTGGTAATACGAAATAATTCCCGGAAAACCCCACCCATCACCTCCTGCCAGTCTTCCAGTTTGGTCAACACGGTAATTTTTTCAGCGACCTCCGCGGCATCGATGTCGTTAAACCAGCAACGCAGCCAATTATCCGCTGCGTATTGCACCACGTTGAGAAATGGTGGGGAAGTGACGGTCAGCTGAATACTATTATCAGCAATGGCAGCAGTATAGCGGGCATCTTCACTCAGGAACAATGCCGTTTCCCCATTTTGACTAAGGCGTTCGGTCTGCGTTTTACTCAAGCGGGAAATAAGCTGTCTGGATTTTTTCAGGATTAATTTGCGGACATCGCGGTAGTCCGGGGCCTGCTTACGTTGTTGATTGATACGGCGCTGCCGCTCCGGGGAAACCGCCTGATTCGGGGGCAGCGTATAGACCGAGAAGAAACCGGGCGAATGACCGGAGAGGCGATTCGTCGCCACCATACGGATCCAGCGATCCAGCGCATCTTCATTCCCGGATGCTTTCCTTTCGCGCAGGTATTCCCGCAAAGCTTCCAACGCTCTTTCTGTATCCGCATGATAAAACATGGAAAGATCGATATCGCTGCGCCCGCCCTTTTCCAGGGGAATTTCCTCCAGGCGCGCTGCCAGTGCCTCCAGATCCGGTATTTGAAAACGGGATTCCGATAAAATTTTGCTAAGGGGATTAACATCATTTGCAACAACCTGCCGGTCCAGCAAGCCCGCTTCAATGATAGTGGTTCCCCGGCCAGTAAATGGATCATAAATGCGATCGCCGGGCACGGACAAACGTTCGATAAAAAAACGCGGTAATTGCGGTTTGAAACAGGCCCGGTAGGAAACCTCATGAATTGAGGACGCCTGCCGTTGGCGGGAAGTCCAGAACTCATTCACAAACCGGGGAATCGCTTCGCCGTCGATCATCACGCTATCCACCCGGCTGGGCGACGCATCGGCAGCGCTATTACCATTACTGAGCGTTTCCGTAAAACGAAAAGCGGCTAAAGATTCGATAAAAGCAGTTTCAGATTTGATAATTTCGGCCATCCGGCAGTCCGTTTAGAAGTCTTGTTAATTAATCTCCCAGTCTGCCAATATACAATAAAAAGCGCGAATCGCCAATATGATTATCCCGGGTTGCTCAGGGTGTTTTCAATATATTTGCCATGGATTATACCGATGTTCACCGATGACAATTTGGTGTTCAGTTTGTACACTATTTTCGGCCATGAAAGGCATGCTGCAGAGCTCTTATCTCTTTCAGCAATCCCCAATTGTTTTTGACCATTTGCTTTCAATCGGCAATTTGTTCCTACAATTTTCCAGTTCATCCGTGTAAATCAGTGTTTATCTGTGGCCTAAAAAAATCATCAACCATACCATAGTCATTCAGGTCTCAGCGGTAAAGCGCGCTGCTGCGGATGATGGCTGAGATATTCAATAAGCCCCTGTTGATAAAATGCGCGTCTTCGCAAACATTTACGCACTTCCGGATCGCTTATTTTCGTTAGTCCCTGCCGGACCATGCGATTATCACCTGCCGCCGGAAACTTTTCGTAAAGGCTCTCCAGGTAGGTGGCAAAACCATGGTTGGCAGTACGGGATGCCCAAAAATAAAATAATGGCAGCAAGACGTTCAGGCAAAATTGATTCGCACGATTTTTTCCCAACAGGTGTTCCGGTATCTGCCGAAAACCGGTGATTGTTTGAATAAGCTGCCCCAATCCCGGTTCGGTTCGCAGCATTAGTATTTCCATCCATTGACGCAGTGTCGCCTCATAATTTCCCCGGGTCATGGCAATTTCCAGCAAACGTGAAAATAAGGATACCGGCGAGTAGCGGGCGAATAATTGCGCCAACGCTCCCAGGCGAAGATACGGATTATTGGCGGGGCGCAGCCGGGCAAAATGCCAGTCACTGAGCTGCATCAGGGGGTATTGCCCTTGCTTGCGGAGCGCGTTATACCAGTCCACAAACAAAACAGGTGAATCCTTTGCAAAATGTTGCGATTGCAGTAATCCTCCCTGCAGCCCGAGCAGTATCCAGACCTTTTGCGGGGTTCGATGGCGGGGCGGCAGCATGTTTTCCAGATGGGAAGGGGGACATTGCCAAAGCAACTGACGAAAAGGGAATTTATTCCGGGAGTATCCGAGCGTTTCCGCCAGGGCGATAAAAAGAATGTCTTCCAGGGAAAATTGCCCGGCCCACTCCCGGTAGCGGGCGACTTTTTGCCGGAAGCGCCGTTCGGCATAAGTTGCCAGCAAATTCCGGTCTATTCTCCCCCCGGATGGGAACCCGGTTATGATATCGGGAAGCCCTTCGTTTTCCAACGCAGACATTTTTGCCCGCCAGTGGGTTTCATTTTCCGGCAAGTGATGTTTAATAATGAGATGGGGAAAGCGCCGGTTCAGGCCTTCCGGAATCCCCTTCGGCGCGTCCCAGAGAATGTGGAGAATCACCTGCTGATAGCGAAGGTCTTGCTCATGCCCGTGCCGGAACCAGTCTTCCGGGAAGCAGTGAAATTCGACATCACCCCGTTGCCGGATGCCGGCGATTTCCAGCAAGGCATTTTTCACATCCGGGCCATCGCCATCGTTGATTACCCCCGCTTGCAAAATTTTAACGTCTGCATCATTGGTCGTTCGTAGTGGTGTTGTCAGATATGATAAATTTTGATATGCCCGGCTCAGCCAGTGCTCCGGTATGCGCATTTTTTCCCCCTTGATCATTGCACAACAATTTATTACATTCAAGATATTACAAAGACAATAAAAATGCAAAGGATTTTATGAAGCTCGATAAGCAGGCACTCAGCGCCCGTATCCGGGGGATCATGGAAAAACAGGGATTAACCCAAAGTGAATTCGCCGATTTACTGGGTATCAGTCAACCGGCGGTGTCGCAATATTTGCAGGGACGTGTGCCCCCGGTGGACGTGCTACTACCGCTTGCCCGACTGGAGAATACTTCGATAGAATGGTTATTGACCGGTGAAAAGAACACGACGAGAAATTCACTAGCAGTAAAGGAGACGCCCGCCGCCTATGGTGATACACATGCAGTGCTGGAAATCTGGCCTAAGCTCCCCCGCCAGATTCGCCGCAGCCTGCTCGTCCTGATGCGGAATATTGAGGGTTCGTTGGAGGGATGATTTTAGTTTTATCGCAATTTCTGAAGCACTCACCTCCATTCATCCTGAGTTTATCGAAGGGCTCAGGATGAATGGAGATCAAAACTATTCTTTACAAGGTTATATTTGCCGGTATATCAAACCTTTCGCTTTACCAGCATCCCCAGCTCCCTCAACACTGCTTATTCTTATCTTCGCAACACTGACATTGCACAATCGGGTGATAATCGATAATCGTGCCTCGCCGGTCAAACTCAAAGTGGCAGCATTTCAGGAGCATCTCCTTGAGCAACTTGCGGGCCCGCTGCACCCGGCTCTTCGCTCCGGAAACCGATATGTTCAAATGTTTCGCCAGGGCCACCTGACTCAAACCTTTGTAGTCGGTCAATAGCAACGCTTCACTGTATTTTTCCGGGAGGAGATGTACCATCTGTTTTAAACTACGGGCCACCCGCTGCTCGGCGGTTTCCGTGGCCGGCTCCTCCGTTTCACCAAGATTTTCCGGCAAGGCAGCATGATAGCGATTTTTCTTGCGGTAATGATCGATAATAGCATTACGGGTAATTTGAAAGACCCAGCTTTCCAACTTGTCTGTATTTTTAAGCTTGGTTACATTCGCGTGGATTTTCAGAAAAATATCCTGGAGAATATCATCTGCGGCAGTGTCGTTCACCCGGCTGGCGATGAAACGCTGCAACTTGTCGCCGAATTCATTCCAAATTTTTTCAATTTGCGTATTTAATTCCATTTTTCATCCTCTATACAATGATAATCAACCAAATCGCGATTACAAAACAGAAGACGCAAAATGATAAAAAAGGACGCAAAATTGATTGATGAATTATCTTTTTCCTTGAACCGATCCGCTTTTCCGGTGTATTATCGAGTGGAGTTATGGAGAGAAGTTGGTTGCAAGTTTTGCCCATTTGTAAATTTGCAGATTTATAAATGAGCAAAAACGATGACTTCAATAAAAATGTCCGCAAATCGAATGAGCTGAAGTTACAATCACAAAGGAAGCAGGATAGATTTAGTGAATACCACGAAGTTGGATTGGAAAGTTATTGACGAAATCATTGCCCGGGCGTTTGCCGAAGATATCGGGGACGGAGACGTCAGCACCAATGCCCTTTTTTCCCCCGGCGAAAAAGCCGACGCTTATATGATCGCCAAAGCGCCGGGAATTATCGCCGGACTGCCGGTGGCGGAAAGAGTGTTCCGCACCCTCGATGAAAACATCACCTGGAAACCGGCTTGCCGCGATGGAGAGAAACGCAATCCCGGCGAATTGATCGTGGCATTTTCCGGCAGCCGGCGGGCATTGCTCAGCGGCGAGCGCCTCGCATTGAATATTCTCCAGCGAATGTCCGGCATCGCCACCATGTCCGCGGCATACGCCCGGGAAGTAGTCGATTTCCCGGTAAAAATTCTCGATACCCGGAAAACCCTGCCAGGGTTACGTATCCTGGAAAAGTATGCGGTCGCTGTTGGTGGCGCGACGAATCATCGTTACGGACTGTTTGACGGCATTATGCTCAAGGATAATCACATTAAACTTGCCGGGGGAATTGCAACCGCCGTGGCCCGGGCGAAAGCGGGTAATCCGAAAAACCTGGAAATTGAAGTGGAAACCACTACTTTGGAAGAAGTCGAAGCAGCACTGCAGGCCGGCGCGAATATTATCATGCTGGACAACATGTCCACTGAAATGATGCGGGAAGCTGTAAAAAGAATTGACGGTCGCGCCAGGGTGGAAGCTTCTGGTGGCGTTACAATTGAACGCTTGCGGGAAATTGCCGCAACTGGTGTGGATTATATATCGGTCGGCGCTTTAACCCATTCCGTGCAGGCTTTGGACATCAGTTTATACTTTCGTTAAAAAGGATTATTTTCACATTGACAATAATTCTCTTGCATTTACCTAAATGACACTATATATTTTGCACCGTTTTTCGAGAAGGGCTTACTATGGCAACCGTTAAAAAACGACCGACTTCCAGCCGGTCCAGCAGAAAAGCAGCAGAACAGGAAAAGTTTCAGTTTCCTTTGACAAAAACGAATTTTTTAATTCTCGGGTTTGGCGTTTTGGTGTTGATTGTCGGATATATTTTAATGGCAATCCCGGAACATCCGGACGATTTTCTGACCCGCACATTAGCACCGGTCTTGCTTGTTTTTTCGTTTTTGGTTATTATTCCCGTCGGGCTGATGTATAAAGAAAAAAAGAAAAATAGTGATTCATAAACGGGCGCTTAGCTCAGCTGGCTAGAGCACCGGCCTTACAAGCCGGGGGTCATAGGTTCAAGTCCTATAGCGCCCACACGAAACCCGCAAGTTCATACGAGCTTGCGGGTTTTTTATTTTTGCAGGGATTGTTAGTGTGAGGTACGAGGCTATCCCCAAATGCATTGTTTTATTATTGTTGGCGCCCGGGGAGAGCATGGTTCCGCTCCCGAATTGTCTACGGAGCTAATCTGGCGATTTTTACTATAACTTCCCGTGCAAGATCAGGCATTCCCCTTAATACCGCACCCACACCGGATCGCCATCAAATCCCGGATGATCAGTCAGGCGCAACAAATCGCCCCCTGCCACTTTTACCCGGTAAATCTCCCAGTTGCCATCGCGATTGGAGCCGAAGGTGATATCTTTACCATCAAGGGACCAGGAAGCCACCAGTTCCCAGCCGGGATGATGGGTAAGGCGACGGACATTCTCCCCGGAAAGCGCTTTTGTGTAAAGCTCCTGATTGCCACCGCCTTCCCGTCCGGAACGAAACAATAAAAATTTTCCGTCCGGCGAAAAGGTAGCGTTGGCGTCATCGGCCGGATGGTTGCTAATGTTTTCTAACGAACCATCTGCCAGGGTCATGACATACACTTCCGCATTGCCATTCCGGTAGGAGGTAAAACTGATTTGCGTACCGTCTGGTGAGAAGGCCGGTTTGTAATCCTTCGCCGGATGCTCGGTTAACTGTTCCCGCTCACTACCATCAAGGCGGGAGCGGTAGATATCTACATTACCGGAATCGTCGCGAAAATGATAAGCAATCCACGCTCCGTCCGGCGATATCGCCAGAAAGGGGTCATCATAATCGATCGTGCAAAATTGCTCAACCGCTTTCGTCCGCAAATCGACGGTAAAGACGGTATTCGAACCCAGGCTGTCGGAGAAAAAGATGATTTTTGACGTATTCGCTATCCAGCGGGGATTCCACTCATTTCCCGGCCACTGCAATAATGGGGTTGCTGATTTCCCCTGTTCATCCATGATATAAAGGTTTGAGTTGCCGTCCCGGCTGCTGGAAAAGACGATACCAATTTGCTTCTCCGCAGCGGTATTACAACCGGAGATCAATCCACCAGCCAGCAACAGGACTGACAGGTGCCATAGCTTTATGGGAAAGAACTGGAATGTCGAATGGCGAATGGCGAATGGCGAATGGCGAAGTGAAAAAATTGTATCATCCCGGAAAAACCGCCGGAGATTCGATATTGGATATTTAAAAGAGAATTAATGACATTGGTATATTTCATAAATAGTTTCCTGTGATAATCCTGCGTTTATTCGTTCCCTAATTCTGCCATCAGACTATTTAAATCCAGTCGAGCAGTGTAAATATTGATCGATCCATCGGGATGACGCGGCCAGGATGTTTCCGGGCGATCCCAGTAAAGCTCCACGCCGTTTTCATCCGGGTCATTCAAGTAAAGTGCTTCGGAAACCCCATGATCCGACGCGCCGGTAAAACGATGGCCGGCATCGTTCAGGCGCTGGAAGGCAACAGCCAGATCTTTCCGGGTGGGATACAAAATCGCCAAATGAAAGAGTCCCGCACTGCGCCGGGGGGCGGGCGGTGCATCTTTACTGAACCAGGTATTCAATCCAATATGATGATGATAACCTCCGGCGGAAATAAAAGCTGCTTCGTCGCCCATTCGGGAGATCAAATTAAATCCCAGCAAATCGCAATAAAACGCCAGCGCCCGATCAAGATCGGCAACCTTTAAATGCACATGCCCAATACGGGTTTGGGCTGGGATGGTGTATTTTTCTGTCATAATTTTTCCATTCCCCGGCGCTTTTTGCTCCGGATTAATATATCTAAGCAGGTCAATAATTTACAATAACTACGAACAACTACAAAAAGACAACTGACTATAGATAACTGTAATCTGATAACTGTCAACTGTCAACTGTCAACCAATGTAAAAAAACGAGAGCAGGAATAAAACAGCAGATCGTATCTTGAATCAAACTTGGTAAATTTTGCCGTATTTTATTAACAGCATTTTAGTGAAATTGTCCCTTAATTGAGTACTCCCTTTCCGAAAACCATCTTTTTAAACACCTGTTAATATTAAACAAAGAGGCTTCATTTTCCAGAGAAGTTTTTCTGTTACCCTATTTCTCCCTTTCCTCTTTTTTTCCGCCCGCCTATTTTTTGCTAAATCACATTTAACATTAGTGGAGGAATGATATGCGGAATTATTGGGTTATCGCGGGCGTCTCTTGCCTGCTTGTATTTGGTCTTTTTAGTTGTTCGCAAAGCGATCCTGCCAGCGGGGAAGATCCCCCGATCGTTATATCATCGTTGCGCCGGATGCGTTTGCGGAAGAGCTGACCGTTTTTGCCGCCATTAAAGAGAAGGCCGGTTTAGAAACCATCATCGCTACGCTCCCGCAAATTTATAATCAGTTTCCCGGGGAGGATCCTGCAACGCAAATTCAGGATTTCATCAGCTATGCCTTGAGTAATTGGCAGGCGCCGGCCCCGCGTTATCTGCTGCTGGCGGGAGATGTCGCCCGGGTGCCGACGTTTCGCCTTGCTTCCCGCTTTGCCAATGCCCCGGCCGTTGATGAAGATTGGCTTTCTCTCGATGAACCGTTTTCGATCAATCAAAATGAAGCTGATCAGATTCCCGATATCGCCCTCGGGCGCTGGCCGGCTGCCAATAGCGATGAGCTGAAAACCATGATGGCAAAAAGCCTCTACTTCGAAACGCAGGCTACCGGCAGCGATTATACCAATGAACTTTTATTACTGGTGGATGGTGGGGATGATTGGAACGAACTCTTCGAAAATTATGCCGCCGAGTTAACCGGGGAAGTAGTGCAATTCGAAAACCTCAGCCGGATCGACATTCGCCCGGAAAGTAATTTTGCCGGTACTCAGGAGGATTTCCTCTCGGCCGTCGAAAACGGCGCGATTTTTCTTCATTTTGTTGGCTTGTCGTCCCGCACGGCCTGGTCCCAATCCGACTTTTTCAATCGGGCAGATGTAAATGCTTTTGCACGCAATCAACGTTATTTCATTCACACCGGGCAGGGGAGTTCTTATGATTTTGATAATCCCGGAGAAAATAGCCTGATCGAAGAAATGCTACTTTTACCAGGAGGAGGTGCAGTGGCGTCCGTAGCGCCGGTCGGATTGGTTTACGCGTTTGAAATGTTCAACTTTGGCGATGATTTTTACACCACTTTATTTGAAATGCCCGGGGCGACAGTCGGAGATATTTTTCTCGCCGCGAAGGTCGATTTGCTCAACCAGGTGAGCATCGCGGATCACACCTATCGGCGCTATAGCCTGCTTGGCGACCCGGCATTGCCAATTCTGGCGCAGTAGGCAGGATTTCAGAAGTTACCCGGGAAAGACAGAGCTCAATTAATGCGATTGCTTGCGCAGACATTTGGCGGGAAATGGCTCCATTTCCCCCAAGCGTCAACGCACAAAAAGCTAAAATAACCAGAGGGAACAATTTGCGCCATTCTCCCCATCACCGTTACTTCCGATACTTATCATTCATCCCCTCACCACGAAGAATCATCGGAACAATCTTTTCCAGGCGCTTTTCCCGGGTGGCTTCCCGTTTTGCCTCACTGATGTATTCGGCATATTCCCGGCGACAGGAGAGGCTCATTGCCGAAAAACAATCATTCAACTCAGCATTTTCCGCCAGGGCATTTTCCAGCTCAGCAGGAATCTGCAACGGCTTGTTTTTCGCCGGCTTAATTGCTTTTCCTGCTTTCTGATTGTCGATGGCTTCCCGCAGGTAGCTGCTGATTAGTGCGGGATCGATTTCATCCGCGCTGGCAAAACGCCATTGACGCATCCCTTTGGTTTTTCCTTCCTGGGCGTTGACCATTTTCCCGGCCGGATCTGCCATAAACGCCCCGTTAAAAAACCATAAACCGGCATAGGATTTAAAAGCGCCCAAACCAACAACATTTTTTCCGTTAATGGTGTAAACCGGAAATCCCCATTTCACCGTTTCGTCCATTTCCGTTGCCAGGATAAGACGGCGCAGGGTGGTGAGCATGTCCGCCCACTGCGGGTGCGCCTCGATGAAATCGTCAACGGTTTTATGTCTTTGCAAGATATCCCCTTTCTCTTCAAATTATTCATATTTTGGCAGATTCAATTTGGCAAGAATCAATCCAAAAAACAATCGGAAAACCGCCGGCCGGCAAAAGAGGTTCGCTGTTTTCAGGTGCTATTTTTACCGTTAGTTTCTTAATTCCCGCGTCATCTACTTTCTTTAATATAACTTTTTTCAATTTCCAACATCAAAGCATTCTCTGACGCCGCATTTCGCGCAGGGAATAGTTTTTATTAAAAATTTTTGCTATAATATTTTTCGAAAAAACACCATCCAAACAGAAATATCGAATCATTCATTAAGCATATCCTGGAGATAATCAATGAATAAAGTGCTTATACTGTTTGCCCACCCCCGTACAGATCGCTCCGAAGTCAATATAGAAATGGCCAATGCCGCCCGCACCGTCGAAGGCGTCACCTTGGTAGATCTTTACGAATTATATCCCAGTTTCGAAATTGATGTTGAGCAGGAGCAGCAGCGCCTGTTGGAACACGACATCATCATCCTTCATCACCCGGTTTACTGGTATTCCAGCCCGGCGATTCTGAAGGAATGGCAGGATCTTGTTCTTGAATATGGCTTTGCTTACGGCTCGGAAGGGCGTGCCCTGGCAGGAAAAATCGCTTTCAATGCGGTTACCTGCGGCGCCCGGCGGGAAGTATATACCAAGGAAGGCGCCTACCGCCACGAACTGCGCGAGCTGTTCGCGCCTTTCGAGCAAACCTTCCTGCTTTGCCGGATGCAATACCTCGGCCCTTTTGCGATCTTTGCCGCCGGTCATGCTGTTGAAGAAAACCGCCTGGAGGGACATATCGCCGACTATAAGCGTCTCCTTACTGCCCTGGTTGAAGGCCGGCTGGATATGCCCGGCGCGGAAAAATCCAAAACGCTTTCCGATAATCTCGATACACTCATCACTACAACAGCGGGGGTGAAATAATGGAATTTCTGCACGATGCGTTCATCTACCTGTTTGCCGCAGTTGCGGCGGTGCCGCTGGCCAATCGTCTTGGCCTCGGATCGGTGCTCGGTTATCTGATCGCCGGCATTATTATTGGTCCGGTCTTTGGTTTTGTTGGCTCGGAAACTGAGGAAGTAAAACACTTTGCCGAGTTCGGCGTGGTGATGATGCTCTTCCTGGTCGGACTGGAGTTGCGTCCCAGTATGCTTTGGGAGATGCGCAATAAACTACTCGGCCTGGGAGGAATGCAGGTACTTATTACCATGGCCCTTATCTTTACCGGGGGACTCATCGCCGGCCTCGTCTGGCAAAGTGCGTTGGCGATTGGGATGACCCTGGCACTTTCCTCCACGGCGATCGTTCTGCAAACGCTTTCAGAAAAAGGCTGGATGAAATCCCAGCCGGGGCAATCCGCTTTCTCCGTCCTTCTCTTTCAGGATATCGCGGTCATTCCGATGCTCGCCCTGCTGCCGTTGCTGGCAATACAGGCGGCCAGCGGCGCTGCGGGTGGCCATCACGGCGGCGGGCTGGACGGCCTGCCCGGCTGGTTGCAGACTATCGTCATTCTCGCAGTGATCGGCGGGATTATCGTCGCCGGCCGCTACCTGATGCGCCCGATCTTTCGCTTTATCGCCGCCGCGCGCTTGCGGGAAATTTTTACCGCTGCCGCGCTGCTGTTGGTGATTGGTATCGCCCTGCTGATGGAACTGATCGGTCTTTCCCCGGCACTCGGCACTTTTCTCGCCGGTGTGGTGCTTTCCGGCAGTGAATACCGCCATGAACTGGAAAGCGATATCGAACCTTTCAAAGGATTATTACTCGGGCTGTTTTTTATATCCGTGGGCGCTGGTATCGACTTTAACCTGCTCTTCGGGCAGCCCGGTTTACTCTTCGGTCTGGCGGTTGGCATTATGGTCATCAAGCTGCTGGTATTGTTGGGACTGGGAAAAATCTTCAAAATGCGCGGGGCTGAGTTATGGCTTTTTGCCCTGGCGTTGGCGCAGGCGGGAGAGTTCGCCTTCGTCCTCTTTGGCTTTGCGGAAAGCGCTGGTGTGCTGGTTAGCAGCGTCGCGAAATTACTTACCCTGGCGGTGGCACTAACCATGCTGCTTACCCCGGTTCTTTTTATCATTTATGAAAAAATTATCGCCCCGCGCGCGGTGACCCCGGACGATCGCGATCCGGATGAGATTGAAGAATCCGGCACCGCTATTGTCGCCGGCGTCGGGCAGTTCGGCCTGGTGGTCAGCCGGATGTTGACAACCAACGATTATAAGGTGGTCGTGCTCGATCATGATCCCAACTTAATCGACCTGCTGCGGCAAATCGGCATCCAGACCTATTACGGCGATGCGACTCGCCCGGACCTGATCCATACTGCCGGGGCCAGCGAAGCCAGCTTATTTGTCGCCGCCCTGGATGACCGCGAGAAGCAGACGCAACTGGTCACCCATGTTGCTCATCATTACCCGAATTGCCGGATCATCGCCCGGGCGATTGATCATCACCATGTCTATGAGCTGGAAGCCGCCGGGGCGCACCATATCGAACGAGGCTTGTTTGAATCGGCCCTCAGCGCCGGACGGCAGGCATTGGTGGAACTCGGTGAGCATCCCTTCAAGGCTGAGCGCCAGGCGCGCGCTTTCCGTCAGCACGATCGCCATACCATCGATTCCCTGCGGGAAAGCTGGATGAGCGGCGGCGTAAACAAAGGCTATATCGATGTCGCCCGCGCCCGCGCGGAAGAGTTGTTCGGTGTTATGCAGTCCGACCGCATGGCGGAAAGACATGATGGCAGCGAACGCGGCTGGACGCCCCCGCCGAAAGGTGATACGGTTATTCCCACGGATGACGATAAATAATCGCCAACAGTTGCAGTAACAGCCGGCTGGAAAACCCCCG
>JAUIFT010000679.1 GCA_030430345.1 Calditrichia bacterium
GGGAGAAAACCGAGTGCAAAAAGCATCGGTGTGGTAAAACGAATTGAACCGCCCCATAATGAAAGGAACAGTGCGGAAAGAATAATTACCGAAGGAATCGAGATAATCATCGTCGTTAACTGAAAGAACGTACTGATGGCCGTCCCCATTCCGGTAATATACATATGATGGGCCCAAACGATAAAAGACATAAAACCGAGGAAAATAACCGAATAAACCAGGGATTTGTAACCCCAGAGCGGCTTGCGGGTATTGTTCGCAATAATTTCTCCGACAATGCCCATCGCCGGCAGAATCAATACATACACTTCCGGATGCGCGAGGAACCAGAAGAGATGCTGCCAGAGCAACGGACTGCCGCCACCGCTGAGATTCATCACTTCCCCACTGACGACCAAACCGGTAGGCATGAAGAAACTGGTGTCGGCAACACGGTCCATCAACTGGAGAACACCGGCGGCTTCCAGGGGCGGAAACGCCAGTAAGAGCAGGAAAGACGTCACCAGCTGCGCCCAGACAAAAAAAGGCATGCGCATAAAGGTTAAACCAGGCGCCCGTAACTGAATAATTGTGGTAATAAAGTTTACTGCCCCGAGCAGCGATGAGGTGATCAGGAATATCATCCCTATCAACCACATAGTTTGCCCGGTTGTTTCAATATTTGCCAGCGGGGGATAAGAGGTCCAACCTGCCTTTGCGGCACCACCCGGCACCCAAAAACTGATCAGCATCGTAACGCCGCCCAGGAAAAATACCCAGTAACTGGCCATATTCAATTTCGGAAATGCCATATCCGGTGCACCGATTTGCAGCGGCACAACGTAGTTTCCGAAGGCACCGACTGCCAAGGGAACAATGCCGAGGAACACCATAATCGGTTCGCCCGGATAGGCGAGCTGCCACCGCATCATCATCATTAGAACAAAGCCGAATAACAGGAAGAGCAGACTGGTGATCCCGTATTGAATTCCGATAACCTTATGATCTGTCGAGAAAACATACTTGCGGATAAAGCTCTCTTCGTGATGATGGCCATGATCCTTTTCACTATCGGCCATAGTCTTTACCTTCCTCATTAGAGTTTATCATTCGCCCTGCTCACTTTTTAAGATGAGCAGGACAGTGATTTACTATAAATGCATGCTTCTTGGGGATTGTTTACAAAAGTATAAAGCGTGAAGAAACCTTACTGAGCTGCGAAAGTGAAATCGGCAGTTTGGGTTTCATTATCAGCAACGGTAACGTTCATGGTCTGCGTGCCATACTGTTCGTGCCAGGCTTCTACTACATAGCTGCCGGCGGGCAGATTGCTGATGGTAAAGCTGCCGTCATCGCCACTAACGCTGTAGTAGGGATGGTCGAGAACGCCGCAATAAGCGCCCATCCAGGGATGCACATCGCACTTGATAAACACCATTACTTCCGCTTTTTTGAAAGATCTTTCGCGCTCATCACCCTGCTTCGGCATACCGAAGTTAAACGGACGGTTGACTTCCGGGCGGGCATGGATATTATGCAGGAAAGGATCGCTGTTGAGGATTTTGATGGTTTGACCGGCCATAACGCCGAAGACATGCGGATCGTACATACAGCCCTTCTGGTCGAAAACAACCGGCTCGGAAGGCACCGCAAACTTCTTCCCTTCCAGACCTTCCTTGACGTAGACAAAAACGTTTTTCAGCGTGTCATTGTCATTCACAACAACATTATCGGCAAATACATCGCCGTCGTGTAATGCTTTACAATCTTGATCCTGGCGAACTTTCCGGGGCTTCGGGGCATCTCCGCTGAAAGCGATCGCGCCGCTAATGGTTGCGGT
Organism: Calditrichia bacterium; assembly: GCA_030430345.1. The sequence continues at coordinate 1,820 of JAUIFT010000679.1, forward strand.
ACCCGCCGGGGTAACATCTGCTGCCGGTGCATCATCCGCTGGCGGTGCTTCAGACGTCGATCCGGAGTCGCTGCCGCCTCCACCACAAGATACAATAAACATAGCCATTACGAGTATCGCGAATAGCGTCTTTAATTTCATGGATAAAATCTCCTATGTTGTTTAGTTGTGTGTTTGTTAAATCATACCTCAAGCATCATATAATACAATCCCGGAAAACCGGAATGGCTTTCCACCTGCATGATTTATTCCATGATGTTCGAGAAAAACATCACTAACGATGGCGTAAATCGCCTGCAGATTTAAAACAAAAAGGTAAAATGCTTAATTGTGCTTCTTTTCAGGTGATACGGATAATATCTGCAACACACAAGCGAATGGTAGGAAGTAGATGATACGCGCGCTCAAATCGCTTTCAGTTCTGTAAGCAGTTATTTCTTCGGTTTAGTATGAAATAAAGAATCTTCAAATCCTTTGCTGTTATGGCAAACTGCTGCTCTGAAAAATACATAGGAGCGTGCCCTTTTATTTATGAAAAGGGAACGAGAAGATGATATCGAAAATTTGAATTAATGTCAAGAGGAAATTCCCCGAAAATCAAAAAAACAGGTCACTTTTCGCTAAGAATTTGTTCAATAAAAACATATTCTTATATACGGGGAGAAAAGCATCTCTTTTTCCGGGAATCATCAGGTAGAAAAATTAACAACAATTATCCTTTTTAAAGGGATCGGGTATTGTTCTTTAGGAGAGATTTACAAATTAGTCCGAAGTATTATCTTCGCCGGGAAGTTGCAGCCATTGAAATGCGCCCAATTT
>JAUIFT010000012.1 GCA_030430345.1 Calditrichia bacterium
GCGTTATTCCCCGGGGAGACTTTATGAGAAATTTTACTCGATTATTGCATATTCTGCATCTTAATGCCTGGCGCTTGTCATTGCGAGGAGTGCAGCGACGAAGCAATCTGAGCCAACCGGGAATGAGATTGCTTCGCCGAACAAAAAATTTTCGACGCGCAATGACCAATCCGAAACATATATCATCCTTTACTAAAATCCATAATAACCGTCTTTTTATTATTCTATTTATCTGCTGCCTTACGTCTTTTCTGCCCGCCCAGGAAGGCGAAAAAACGACAGCAACAGACTCGCTATCGACTGCCAGCCAAAGTGACTCCACCCAAAAAACATTTGCCAAGAAAAAGAAGAAGAAATCCGGGAAAGACTTTGAAGATCTCATCGAAGATTATGAGATCATTGAAGGGCTCTTCACCTTCTACCGGGATGCCGATGAAAACAAGGTTTATATGGAAATTCTTCCGGCCCAGCTGAACAAGGTATTTCTCTGCAACATCACCCGGGAGTCTGCCGAAGGCGCTATTTTTGACGGTGGTGCACTGCTTCAGCAATTTCCTTTCTTCTTTAAAAAAGTAGGAAAAAAGATTCACTTCATCGAAGAGAATCTGCGCATCCGCGCGGCGGAAGGATCGTCAATCAACAAGGCGATTGCGCGGGATATCTCCAATTCTCTGAAAGGGGTAGCGAAAATTGCCAGTTTGCCCCATGAGTCACGGGGCAGCTTTCTCATCGATATCAATGAATTGTTTGCAAAAGATTTTGGCAATGTCAACCTGTTGACCGGCCGCTCGAAAATGTCCTTTTCCCTGGACAAAAGTGGCAGCTACATCTCCCGGTTAAAATCCTTTCCAAAAAACAGCGAACTGGAAATGACCCTGCACTTTAAGAGCAGCAAACCGCAGTCGCTCCTCTTTACCCTGGCGGACTCCCGCAGCATGATCCATCGCTACCGCTTTAGCCTTTCCGAAATTCCGAAGAGCAATTATCAGCCACGGCAGGCGGATAGCCGCATCGGGCATTTCACCACGATCTACCAGGACTACACCAGCACTTTAAATGAAGATCCTTACCAGCGCTATATCAATCGCTGGCATCTGGAAAAGTCCGAGCCGCAGTTTGCCCTTTCTCCCCCGCGCCAGCCCATCGTTTACTGGATCGAGAACACCGTTCCCCGGGAATACCGGGATGCGATTCGCGAAGGCGTGCTTAGCTGGAACAGCACCTTTGAAAACATCGGTTTCCGGGATGCGCTCGTCGTCCGGGAAATGCCGGATGATGCCGACTGGGACCCGGCGGACATCCGCTACAATACCATTCGCTGGATCGTTAAACCAGGCGATGCCTATGCTGTCGGTCCATTTCGTGCCAATCCTTACACCGGCCAAATTTATGATGCCGATATTCGCATCAGCGCGGACGTGCTTCGTTTTCAGGCTCTCTCTTTTTCGCAATTTGTCGAACCATCCGCCTGGCAAAGTGGCCGCTTTCCCATACCGCTTTTTCCCGAGATTACTGCGGATTCTCTCCCGGTTAATGCACACTCCCAATGTCACTATAGCCGAGGCATGCAGCAGCAAATGGCCTTTGCCCAGAGCATCCTGCAGTCACAGCCCGATATGGCAATTGACAGCCCGCGCTTTCAGCAATTTATTCGCCAGGCATTGGTAAACCTGGTTGCCCATGAAGTTGGGCATACGCTCGGATTACGGCACAATTTTAAAGGCAGCACCGCCTATTCGCTACAGAAAATGCAGGATGAAAATTTTGTTCGTAAAAATGGTCTCACCGGATCTTTAATGGACTACACCGCCGTGAATATCGCCCCGGATAATCGGGATGGCAGCGCCCGCTTCCAAACCCGCCCGGGCGCTTATGATCAATGGGCGATCGAGTATGCCTATCGTCCGTACGATGCGCGCGGCAACGAAAGCGAAACCGAAATGCTGCGAAAAATCGCCCGTCGCGCCGCGGAAAAGCCGCTTCAATACGGTACAGATGAAGATGCTTTTGGCGCTTCCACCAAAGCCGTCGACCCGCACAGCAATCTTTGGGACCTCGGGGACGATCCCCTCGAATTTTACCGTCTGCGCCTTAAGCTTACCCGCGAGCTCTGGAAAAACCTGGAGAAAAAATTTCGGAAAGAAGGCGGCGATTATAAAAAATTGCGGCAGGTGTTTAACGTTGGCGTCGCGGAATATTTTATGGCGGGGCAAATTGTCAGCCGCTACATCGGCGGTCTTCATCATTACCGTGATCGCATGGGAGATCCTGATGGGCGTCCGCCGTTTGAAGTAATACCGGCTGATAAGCAGCGGGAAGCATTGCAATTCTTAATCAAGCACTTTTTCCAGGAAGAATCTTTCCGGTTTTCTCCGGAGATGCTCAACAGGCTTGGGGTAGAGCGGGAGATGGATTTTATTAATTCCGTTAATCGTATCGACCGGCTGGATTATCCCATCCACGGTATTGTTCAGGTGCTGCAGGCGACCACCTTGTTTCGCCTCTTCCACCACCGGGCGATGGTGCGTATGCAGGATAATGAAATCCGCTTCGAAAAGGGCGATCCGTTTACTATTGCGGAATTACTTGCCGCGGTTCGCCAGGCGATCTGGACAGAAATTCAACAGGGGAAAAATGCCAGCAGTTTTCGGCGGGAGCTGCAGCGGATTCATCTTTATGTACTGGATGATCTGATCGTGCGGAAAACCAACTTTTACCCGCGGGATGCCGTCACCATGGCGCGGGATGATTTACGGGTCATCAAAGAGATGATCGAAGCGCAGGGCGATCTCAGTCAATTTGATGCCTATACCGCTGCGCACTTGCGGGAAACCCTCGCGAAAGTCAGCGCAACTCTGGAGGCACAAATTATCCGCCGTTAAAAAATGTTGAATATAGAATTGCCGAATTTATTGCTAATACTTAAGTACAGCCAGGAAAAAAACAGCCCGCCAGGGCGACATAAAATAGCGCGGGACGCCAGTCCCGCGCGGGTAACAGTAGCAGAGACAGACAAGAGAAGGACCGGAAATGAAAGGCGCACTCAAACAGATTTTTTTTGACCCATTCCAGGAAGAGTTCAAAAACTTCGATATACATTTTAACCAGGTGATGTCCTCGGATATCAAGCTGGTCGATCAGATTGCCAAGTATATTGTCAAGCACAAGGGGAAGCAGTTCCGTCCGGCGCTGGTGCTGGTTTCTGCCCGTACCCTCGGTGCAGCGACCAATAATACCTACACAATCGCCGCCGTCGTTGAACTGCTCCACACCGCCACCCTGGTGCATGATGACGTGCTGGACGATTCCGATCTCCGGCGCGGTGTGCGCACCATCCACAAGATCTGGAAGAATAAAGCCTCTATCCTGATGGGTGATTATCTGCTCTCCAAATCACTGATCGCGGCGACGGAAACCGGCAGCATCGAAGTGATGAATATCGTTGCTACTGTCGCCAAGCGCCTCATCAAAGGGGCGATGTTCGAAGTCCAGAAAGCGCGCAGCCTGGATGTAAGCATCGACGATTATTTTCGCATGATTGCCGATAAAACCGCCTCATTGATTTCCGCCTGCTGCGAATTGGGCGCCCTCAGCGTCGCTTCGACCAAAGAAGAGCAAATTGCGTTGCGCGATTTTGGGGAGAATCTTGGTCTGGCGTTTCAGATCAAAGACGATTTGCTCGACTACCAGAGTTCCAGTGGCATTCTCGGGAAGCCGGCATTGGCCGATCTTGAGGATAAAAAAATCACTCTGCCATTGTTATACGCTTTCCAGGAAGCCAGCGATAAGGAACAAAAAAGCATTTATAAAATAGTTAAGAGCGGCACAACCCGAAAAAATATCGGCCTTATTCTGGATTTTGTAAATCGTTACCAGGGTCTGGAGAAAGCGACACAAAAAGCGCAGGAAATTAAAGACGAGGCAATCTCCGCCCTTAAGATTCTGCCCGATACACCGGCAAAGGAATCTCTGACTGCCCTGGCAGACTTTGTGGTCAATCGCAACAAATAGTTCGAATGTATATTGGCAGGTTTTTATTGCCCGCGCCGAAGCGGTTCCTTCGGAGCGGGCATTTTATCCTCCCACCAGGAAGGCAATATTAATGCGTCAATATTTTTACCTCATTTTTTTATCCCTTATAAGTGCCTGTCTACTCAGCTGTAATACATCATCCAATTCGCCTGTCTCCAAAACCGATTTTCTTATGGGCACATACATTAGCATCACCAGCTATGATGACCAACTACCGCCGGGAAAGATCAGTGAGGGAATTGACAGCGCTTTTCAATACATTCGCTCAATCGAGCGCCTTGCCAGTCACTATGCCCCAAAATCACTTATCTGGCAGCTGAATGCTGAACGTCAGGAAGAGCGTAAAGAAAAATTAAGCGGGGATTTGTTAACGCTCGCCCGGGAAGCGATGCAAATTGCTTCCGATAGCGAGGGGAAATTCGACTTTACACTCTGGCCGGTTTTCCGCTTATGGGGATTTGATTCCGACAGCGCCGGCGTTCCGGCACAAGAAAAAATTAGCAGCGAACTACAGTTTGTCGATTTTCAGCAAGTCTCCTTGCAGGGAGATTCACTTCATTTACCCGCCGGAATGATGGTCGATTTCAGCGGGATTGCCAAAGGATATGCGGTAGAAGCGGCGCGCACGATTCTCAAACGTCATGGCATGAAGAACTTTATCATCGACGCCGGTGGCAATCTTGGTATTGAATGGCAGCAGGAACGTACTATTGCCGTGCAGGTTCGCCATCCCCGCAAAGCGGAAGCTTTCTGGGGATCTTTTCCGATCAAGACCAGCTGCGGTATTGCCACTTCCGGGGATTATCATTTTTATTTTATGGAAACGGGAAAGCGCTATCATCATATTCTTCATCCGGAAACCGGTTACCCGGTTGAAGGAGTTGTCGGAACTACTATCGTTGCTCCCAATGCGATCCTCGCCGATGGTTATTCAACCGCGGTTTTTGCGATGGGGCAAACCGCCGGGCAAGAATTCATCCGTTCCCGTCCTACGCTGGAAGGACTGATGATCACTGAAGAGAATGGTGTGCTGAGCACCTGGGTATCTCCGGGTCTGGCGCAGTTCTTCAAAACAAGTGAAGAACAATAGATCTTAAAGATCACTACCATTCATCCTGAGCCGTCGAAGGGTGAATAATGACTAAACCGTATTATCTTCAGACAATTCTTAAACACTTTCATCAAATCTTTTCATCTTTTAACATTCACAGGTGAACGAAAGAAGGAGCCATGGCAAAGTCCTATCACAATCCGCCGGAATTATTTGACAGCACCCAATACGGCTTTTCCCAAATCGTTACCGCACCGGCGGCTGGCCGAACCGTTTACCTTTCCGGACAGGTCGCCTGGGATAACGGGGAAACGATAGTTGGCCCCGGCGATTTCCCCCTGCAAATCGCGCAGACGTTCCGCAATCTTGCAACGGCAATGGCAGCCGCCGGTGGTCAGCTCTCCGACATCGTTTCCATGCGCATCTATTTTCTCGAAGAGAAGGCCGATGAACTGTCACATATCAGCAGAGCATTAAGCGAGTACTTTCCGGTGAATCAAGCACCGGCAACAACCTGGATTGGCGTTCGCGCTTTGGCAGACCCCGCATTTATGATCGAAATCGAAGCGACGGCCGTTATTGAGTAATCAATGCTTGTTTTTACGTCACTGATGTGGAAAGGCCGTTGTAAAGATGAATGACATTGTCTATATTATGCACTCCCGTGCCTCTGCGCCGGCTGTTGAGAGAAACTATTCATTAAACCAGACTATTGCCGCTCATGATCTTCCGTTATTTATTTTGCCTTATCATCACTATTAGCACATTTTTACCTGCACAGGATTATCTCTGGCCCACTGATGCCAGCGAGCTGATGACCAGCAGTTTTTGTGAATTTCGGCCCCGGCATTACCATGCCGCCATCGACATCAAGACCTGGAACCAGACCGGTTACAAAATTGTTGCGATTGAAGATGGCTACGTGTACCGGATTCGCGTCGCTGCCACTGGCTACGGCAAAGCTATTTACCTGAAGTTAAAAGATGGCAACTTTGTTGTTTACGCCCATCTGGACGGCTTTACGCCGGAATTGGAAAGCTACACCGATTCACTCCGCCTGAAGGCCCGCAGGAATATTCTGGATAATTACCCTGGCGTGGCGCGTTTTCCGGTAAAAAAAGGGCAACATATCGGCTATACCGGGGAAACCGGCATTGGCGTCCCGCACCTCCATTTCGAAATACGCGACAAGCACCAACGCCCGATGAATCCGCTAAAGTATTATAAGCATATTATTAAAGATACCACCGCGCCGCGCCCCCGTTACCTCGCCGTCGTTCCCCAGGGTGCGAAGTCATTTGTTAATTATAAGCCGGATACTTTAATTACCGCGGTCGCCCAGCAGACCCGGGTAAAAGTAAAACCGATTTATCTTACCGGGAAGGCCTACCTGGCCATGCGTATTTTTGATATGGCTGATGGCAATACCAATCGCTTCGATATGTACCGCGGTGAGATGTTCATCAACGATTCGCTGGTTTACCAGGTACAGTACGACCGCTTCAGTTACGATGAAACCCGATTGCTGGAAATTGATAAAAACTTCTCCCTCTGGCGAAAGGGATATCGTTATTACCACAACTTTTACCGCCACCCGGCCAACAGTTTGCCCTTTTATAAGAAGACGCCGAAAAACGGCGGTTTATTATCCGGCAAGTCTTTAAAGGAAGGCAGAAACACAGTTCGTATCATCGCCTACGATTATTATGACAATAAATGTGAAGTGGAAATTCCGGTTATTTTCTACCGGAAATTACTTCCCCGGGTGCAAAATGTGAAGAAATCTGCGTCTTCGCTAACTTTCGATGTGCGCTCTCCCTTGCCGCTGGAGAATTTCCAAGTAAACAGGGTCACCTACAATCCGGTTCGCCGGGTGCCGCTGAAAAACTTTCAGCTAACCTCCCTGGAAAATGAAGTGCTCAGCTCCTATCATTACTACCGGCTAACCATTCCCCGCCGGTCACCGAGCCGGCAGGCAGCCTTTTCATTTAGTGCGCAGGCCGAAGGAAACGTTCCGACCCTTCCCGTATATGTCTTTGCCGACACGCTTGCCGCACCGGCACAAAACAGCCAGTGGAGTATCAAATTTTTTGGTGATTGGGCGACAGCGGCCGCAAATGGGTATCCGGTCAAGCCGGTGATGAATCAAAAAGCGCCGGCCTACTTCTATCAATACGAACCGGATCGCTCCTTTATTGCCATTCAGCGGGATAATATTGCCGGTTTGAAAACGGTTTACGGAGATGCTTACGATCGCCGCTTGCAGCAAGAGATGCACCGCTGGACCCAGGTAATTCCCGGAAAGGAACGGACTGCCTACTCGGAAGATCGCTTTCTTCAGATACGCTTCCCCAGCAATGCCGTTTATGATACAACCTACGTCTCCATCAGCAAGGTTGCGCCGACAATTCCGCTCCGTGACCAATATCGTTATCTGAGTGCGGAGTATGTCACTGAGCCGTTCGATCAGCCCATGAATTACGGGGCGAATATTTCCATCACGCTGCCGGATTCCATTGCTGCTCTGGATGGTATCGGGGCTTATTATCGAAAGCTGGGTGGTTCCTGGAGATTTCTACCAACGAAACGGAGTGGAAATACTTTAAATACCCGCATTACCAGCCTGGAAAAGTTTGCGATTATTCAGGATACAATTCCTCCCACGATCCGGCCATTAAATTTGCGCAAATTTAACCAGTCCCGGGCGAAAAATCTCCCGCTGCGCTTTTCAGTGGGGGATGGCATGTCCGGCATCTATCGGGAAATGCGATTCCGGGTGGAAGTGGATGGCCGCTGGACGCTCTACGAATATGACCCGGAAGAGAAGTTCCTGATTGTCCATCGAAAGAACATCCCCTCCGGGAAACACAATCTGCAGGTGTATGTTACTGATAACGCCGGTAATCGCACCGTAAAACGATATGAAATTACAAACCTGCGCTAGATTCTTTTTGAAACAATAGTGGCAGTAGCACTGCCACTATCTTTATTTCCTGCCAAGTGCTACTACCACTATCTTCACATCAGGGATTTAAATACTTCGCCAGCCAGCCATGTACGGTTTTCCACCAAAGGCGGGCATTCTGCGGCTTCCGCACAAAGTGATCTTCATCCGGGAAAAACAGCAGGCGGGAATCGACCCCCTTTACCTGCAGGGCGGTAAACAGTTGGAGCCCCTGCGTGTAGGGCACCCGATAATCGTGCTCACCGTGGATCACTAACATCGGGGTATCAAAGTGGTCCGCATAGTTCGCGGGATTCCAAACTTGATACAGACTGCCTTCTTCCCAGGGCTTTCCGTTGAATTCCCACATGGGGAACCAGAGTTCTTCCGTTGCACCAAACATGCTTACCTGCTCATACACTCCATCGTGAGATACAAGCACTTTAAATAATTTGTCATTGTTATGCCCGGCAATCCAGTTGATCATAAATCCGCCGTAAGAAGCACCGGCAGCACCGACTCGCTCCCGATCGATAAAGTCAAAATTATCCAGCGCCCATTGGGTGCCAATGCGAATATCCTGGAAAGGCGCGCCTCCCCAGTCTTTGCTAACCGCATCGCAGAATTTTTGCCCATAGCCGCGGCTGCCGTGGAAATTAACCATAATAACCACATATCCCGGCGCAGCAAACAGTTCGGAATTCCAACGGAAATGGAAATCATCGGAGAATGCCCCCTGCGGACCGCCATGGATCAGGTGGATCATCGGGTATTTTTTGTTCGGATTGAAGTTTGGCGGCTTGATCATCAGTAAATGAACGGAATCGCCAAACGCACCGGCGAACCAGTAATCTTCTACCGGGTTCATTTCCAGGGCATTCAGACGCAACTGGTTGGTAAAGGTGATTTGCGTTAGTGTGGATTTTTTCAGGTCAAAATTGAATAATTCGTAGGGCATTGTCGCAGATTGAATTTTTAGCAGCAGTGATTTACCATCGGGATATAAAGCAAGGCCGCCAATATATTTTTTGTCAAGTATCAACCGGGGAGCGCGCTGGCCAATTTTCGTTCTGTATAAACTGCTACGGCCTTCATTCGCGACATAAAAGTAGATCGTTTTATTGTCTGATGCCCAGACAAAATCCGAGACTGAGCGGTCCAGCGCGGTGGTCAAATTATTAATTTCACCATTTTCAGTGTTGTAAACCATCAGGTTTTGCTGATCCGCTTCAAACCCTTCCCGGGCCATGGAGAGATAGGCGATATATTTCCCATTCGGGGAAAACCGCGGGCCGTTGTCGTTGCCGCGATTTGTGGTTACCTGGCGATGATTCTTACCATTACTGTCCGCTAACCAAAGATCATTGTTTGTGCTGGCGGCAACCATAGGGTCGGTATTTTGCACGAAGCAAAGCTGGCTGCCATCCGGCGACCAGGTATAATCATGCCCGCTTCCCAGGGAAATCGGCGGGCTATCGGTATTGCCCGGTGTAATACTGATCGCTGCGCCGCCGTTTACCGGCACAGTAATGACCCGGCTATTTTTGCCTTCCTTCCAGGAATTCCAATGCCGGTACAACAAGGCATCAATAACCCGGCCGCTGGATTTATCTTTGACTTTCTCGGCCTCCATTTTCGCGGATTCTGCCGGTGTTGCCGCTTCCGGATACATATCGGTTACCACCGCAAAATGTTTGCCATCCGGCGACCAGCTAAAATCGTTAACACCGGTAGCGAGCGATGTTAACTGCCGGGCTTCCCCGCCAAATGGATCAATGCCGTAAATTTGTGCAGAGCCATCGCGGCTGGAAATGAAGGCAATCATTTTGCCATCCGGCGACCAGCGGGCATGGGTATCGGTCTTCGGGAAAGTGGTTAATCTTTTCTGGGTTTTGCCATCTGCGGAGACCAGGTAAATGTCGCTATTACCGCTGTTTTTCTCAACACTGTAGCGGGTAATGTTGTAAACAATCCAGTTTCCGTCCGGAGAAATTTGCGGATCGCCGACCCGTCCCATTTCAAACATATCTTCGAATGCCAATGGTCTTTTTTCTGCGAGCAGAGACGTCATCAACAATAACAACATTAACCCCATATGGGCCAGACATTTTCTCATATTAGCCTCCTGATTATAAATTCAAATCGATTTATTAGGTCTATTTCCAGATTATCATTCGGTCGCCAGTCAATAACTTAATCCCGATCATAATCAAATATCTTGAATGACCGGACAAATTCAAATAAATAATTATTTTACGATAGCACTTTGATATCTTCTCCAAGATTTTTACCTTCATCCCATCACTAGCCAAACTGATTGCGGTCACGAAACCAACCTAAATGTAAAATTGATTAAGGGAGAGCATAATGAAGGGTCGCTTGCAGATACTACTGCTGATTGTAACAACCCTGTTGATAACTTCCGGAGCGATACTTGCCGATGCGGGTACTGCCATTGCCGAAGCCGCAGCGAATTGGTCTGCCCCGGCACCAATGGCCGGTGGGGGTAGCAACCTGGGAGAATCCCTCCCGCTGTGGAGTATCATTCCATTTGTCGGCATTCTTTTATCGATCGCTATTTTTCCATTGGTGGCGGAAAGTTTCTGGCATCATCACTTCGGTAAAATATCCGCCTTCTGGGGGTTATTGCTGGCGGTTCCTTTTCTCTTTTCCTACGGTGGGGACGCAGTTTATGAAATTCTTCATGTTTACCTGCTCGAATATATTCCCTTTATCATTTTACTATGGGCACTTTATACGGTTGCCGGTGGAATCCTCATTAAAGGGGCGCCGGTTGGTGTACCGCTGAACAATTTGATCCTCATCTTTATCGGCACCGCGCTCGCTTCCTGGATCGGTACCACCGGGGCGGCGATGGTACTTATCCGTCCGTTCATTCAAATGAATAAATATCGTAAATCGAAAGTTCACCTGATCGTTTTCTTTATTTTCATGGTAGCGAACATAGGCGGCTCTCTCACGCCATTGGGCGACCCCCCGCTTTTCCTGGGATTTCTACAAGGTGTCGAGTTTTTCTGGACCTTTAATCTATTCCCCCACATGGTGTTTGTATCGGTGATCGTACTCTTCGTATTTTTTGCTTTTGACACTTATATGTATCGAAAAGAGGGATGGCATGAGAAGCTTCACCTCATCGGTACCAAATACGACATGCCGGACGATCTCATTGACGACATGGTTATCGACGAGCAAGTAGAAGTAGAAGACAGTATAACACATAAAAAAGAAATTATGACCTACCACATGGAGATCAAGGGTATGTTTAACCTTGTGTTTCTGCTCGGCGTTATTGGCGGCGTTCTCTTTAGTGGCTATATGAGATTAGGTGAGGTAACCGTATTTGGCGTTCACATGCCGATCGAAGGTATTATCCGTGACCTCTTTCTGGTGCTCATGGGCGTTCTCTCCCTGAAATTCACCCCAATGGATTCGGAAATGCGCCGTGGTAACGACTTCAACTGGTTTCCCATTCAGGAAGTGGCGAAGTTGTTTGCCGGTATTTTCGTGACCATTATTCCCGCGCTGGCGATGCTGCGCGCCGGTGAAAATGGTGGACTAAGTTTCATCATCAAGGCGGTTGAAGAGCCCTGGCATTATTTCTGGATTACCGGTTCCCTCTCCAGTTTCCTGGACAACGCCCCAACCTACCTGGTATTTCTCAATACCGCGATGGGTAAATTCGGGCAGGATGTTACCTGGATGATGGGAGAGGGTGGCATGTATCTCACCGCAATCAGTTGTGGTGCGGTATTCTTCGGTGCGATGACCTATATCGGCAACGCCCCCAATTTTATGGTGAAATCCATTGCCGAGCAGGCCGACATTAAAATGCCCAGCTTCTTTGGATATATGCTCTATTCGGTGGGGATCCTTAGTCTTATTTTCGTTATCGCTACTTTTATTTTCTTCATCTGATAGCAGACAATGAATATTCGAATCTATCGCAAAAATAAAGATATCCCACTGCCGGCGCGAAAGACACCACTTTCCGCCGGACTGGATGTGTACGCCGCTGAAAAAGCAGAATTAATGCCCGGGAAAGTCGCATTGATCGGCACCGGTTTAGTTATCGAATCTCCCCCCGGATATTTCTACAAAGTGCATATGCGCAGTGGACTCGCCGTTAAAAACGGTATTTGCCTCGCGAACGATGTCGGGATTATCGATGAAGATTATTGCGGGCCGGAAGATGAACTGAAGATTGCGCTGGTACGGCTCTACAATCCTGCCGATCCGAACAAAGAGCAGCCCTTCGTTATTGAACGCGGCACCCGTATCGCCCAGATTATTTTCGAAAAAAATGCCTTACCGGAAATTGAATGGGAAGAGATGAACGATCCGGGATTTGCCGGTAATACCCGTGGCGGATTTGGATCTACTGGTTTGAAGTAGGCTGAGACTGCCTTTGGCATAAAAATACGAACAACGAGCAACGAACAACGTTTTTTACGCCGAAGGCAAAGTGATTTTCACCCATTGAATTTTGCGGCGGGTGGCACTGGTGACGGTCATTACTATCTCGTTGTAATCGATTTGTTCTTCGCGGCGGGGAATGTAGCCCAGATGGCCCAGGATAAAACCGGCAAGTGTTTCGTAGTCCCCCTCAGGAATATACTCATCATCAAGGATTTCGTTTAATTTATCTATTTCGATGCGGGCATTTACCCGATAGGTCTTTTCATCGATCTGACGGATCATCACTTCCTGCTCGTCATCCTCATCCTCGATTTCTCCAAAGAGCTCTTCAACCAGGTCCTCGGTGGTAATTAAACCGGCGGTGCCGCCATATTCATCAATCACAATGGCAATAGATGTATTCGTTTCCTGAAACTCCCGGAGCAGATCCGAGCAACGCTTAGTTTCCGGCACAAAAGTAACCGGCTGAATCATTTCCGCAAAGGACGCTGGCTCCAGAAACAGCTCTTTCAGAAAAACGATGCCGATAATATTATCAAGGGTATCCCGGAATACCGGCACTTTTGTATGGCCATGCTTCTTAAAAACCTTTTTAATCGCTTCGATCGTATCGCTTTCCGGCACCGCAATAATTTCGGTGCGCGGCAGCATCGCATCCCGCACCCATAGTTCCTTCAGATTTAACACGCCACTGACGTATTCCCCTTCCACTGGTGCGTTTTCACTCACCGCCGATTTGCTTTGGTTGAGGAGAATTTCCACATCTGTGCTGGAAAAGAAAGTTTTCAGCTCCTCCTTGCGATGCCCGAGGAGAGACAACATAAATTCGGAAATTTTACTGATAAAAATGGTCGGCAGATAAAAGGCGCTTTGAAAAAACCGGAGCGGATAGACGATGATCTTAATTAAATCATTAGCCAGGCTGTGAAAAATCGTTTTGGGAAGAATTTCTCCCAGTAACAAGGTTATCGCAGTGATAATCGCAATGGTTGTATATGAGCTAAAATATTGGTTAAGGAAGATCGTGGCGAATGTACCAAAGGCAACGTTAGAAATATTATTGCCGATCAATGTTGTATAAAGAAACTTTTCCGGTTCCTTCAAAAAGGGAAGCAGTATCGAAATAAACCGCTTCCGGGGCTTTTCCCGCCGCCAAACCTCAATAAAAACATTATTGACGGAAACGAATGCGGTTTCGGTGCCGGAGAAAAAAAAGGAAAGCAGCAATGAAGCGATTATGATAGTTATATCAAACATGCCAAACGTCTATATCTCTTAGCCAACCCATTAAAGCTTGTTAAGCTATGGGTAATTGAGCAAAAAAGCAATTGCGATTCCACCTTTTCTGAGAACCAGGATTTTGCGGCACTCCTCAGGTTTAAGTCTTTTAATTAATAATAGCCACTGATTTACACAGATCGACACAAATCAAAATGGATGTCTCAAAACAATTTGATGCTTGATTGTTTTATTTAGCGAAAGAACTTTGATCAAATTAGTGCAATTAAGAATAGAAGATATGCCTGTTATAATCCGTGCAAATCAGTGAATATCTGTGGCTCATAATAGTTAGTGGGTTAAATGTAAACAAATCAAATGCTCAAAAAGCAAAGCGGGTAAATTCACATCGGAATTTTACCCGCTTTAGGAGGTTACAACTAAAAAACGCTGGCGTTAGGGCCCACTGCAAAATCCGCCAGCACTATTTTGCAGTTTTTTTTTTACTAATCCAAATTAGTAAAAAATTCTGCAACTGCAAACAAATCTTCCCAATCAGGATATTTTAATAAGTATCGAGAATATCTTCAATAATGTCTACCGCCCGGGGGTTGCCACTTTTCCC
>JAUIFT010000680.1 GCA_030430345.1 Calditrichia bacterium
TGTTGTTTGGGGTGCTCAATCTGTTTTATTTCATGAACTGGATTCCGCCAATTCCGCTCTCACTGAAATTCGGTGGGATGTATCATCAGGTAACAAAAGTGGCAGAAGGATATGCCCTGAAGCATGAAACCCCGGAGTGGTATCAGTTCTTTAAAGATTCGGATGACGAGTTTTTTTATGCACCGGGTGATACCGTCTTCTGCTTTACTTCCGTTTTCGCCCCAACCACAATTAAAACCAAAATTTATCATCGCTGGCAGAAATATCTGGATGATAAGGAGAATTGGGAAACCACAGACCGTATCAGCTATCCAATCAGCGGGGGGAGGGATGGCGGCTATCGCAGCTATACTTTCAAGCGCTACATAAAACCGGGGGAATGGCGGATTCGCGTGGAAACCGAAAATGAGCAGGTGCTCGGGCAAATTTATTTTGATGTTAAAGAGGTGGCGGAAAGAGAGAAGGAATTGGTGACGATTGTGAAGTAGGGGGGCAGTTCAGGGTTCAGAGTTCAGCGTTTAGAGTTGCGTGACTCTGTTGTTCGTTGATCGTTTTTGATGGGTTCAGTTTTTAGTAAACAGTGATCAGTTTCCTGGGATATATTTGCCGTAAGTGAAGGACGCTGCTTGGTCCAATGACGGATAGAACATCAGACCAGGCAGAAGATGTGGAACTGTTTAATAATCGTATTGAAAAAACTGATCCGGCTGAAACCCATAATCCGATAATATGCTGCTGTGCTTCTCAATAAATTCCTGAATGGATTCGACCGAAATACCAAATGAAATGCCGTAATTGATCTTTTTCGACTGCGCAACGTAGACCGGTCCGTCATAATATTCAACCGATTCCGGATCGATTGTAGTGCTTAGCCGGCCCGGGGTGAGAACCCAGTCATTATCCGCAGCAACAGCATTGACGATGCCGACCAGCTCGAAGTTTGGCAATCCATCCCGCACAGCGAGAGCGAGGCCGCCGCTGAATCCCCGGTTAAAGAGTGCATCCAAAAGAAAGTCATGGCGTTGATTCCGGTTTGGGCTACTGACAATACCAGTGGTTATCATCTTCTTTCCGGAGGGGAATCCCACCAAATAGAGTAAACTGCCCCAATCAAGATCTTTCGCTTTCCCCAGGGGATATTTAAAAACCGGTGGAGGTGCTTCACTGTAATAAAGGAAATCTTTACCTAAAATGGCAATGTCCAGTTTGGGGTCAGATATCAATACCTTGAACGCATCTCCCTGGCGGATATCGGTAATAAAGTTTTCCTGACGGCGCTTAAAGGCAATCTGATGCAACTTGGGATTTTGGGTTGATTTCTGCTCGGGGAAATATGAAAAAACCGTATCGGGAAAGTTAACGACATGATCACAGGTCATTACGGCAATCCGTTTGGTGCTGGAGTGAATCAATGTGGCTGTGCCACCCCGAAAATCGTTGTAAACGCGCTTACGGTCTTTCATCGATAAAATAAAAGTCGGGGTAATATCAGCGAGATGAATGTCTTCTTCCCGGCTAAAAGTGTATTGTTCATAATAGACGGTTGCATTCACCATTCGGACCGATTCAAGAATGCCTTTCAGTAAGTCGGAGTTGCCGCCGAACGGGTAAGCCATGTCATATTTTCCGTCTGCTACCGCGCCTGGCGCAGTATAGCTCACTTGTCTGGCACAGGAAAAACAAAAGATAAGCACCAGTAGAATTAGCGGCAGTTGACGGATGAATTTAGGTAGCTTCATATTAATATCCGGTGTTTGAATATGATGGATCGCGATTCGCTCATTTCCATTTGTCCTTCTTTACTTTACACAATACGGATTCGCGGTAATTAAAGATTACCTTTTTCGGCTTTTTCTGAAATGGACCGATTTCGAACTCGCTGATTTCACCGCTAATCCAATGCCGCGAGGCCGTTTCAGTCTTATCCTTAAACTGAACCCCAACAGTGACCGGCATGCGAAAAGTGCTGTCAACCTCTTGCTGACGTACCCGGCAGCGCACTTTGAATTGGGAAGGCCCTTCTTTAATGATCTTATGGGCAAAGCGATAGGTGGGAAGGTCGCTGCCATAAATCCATTGCTGAAAAAACCAATCCATTTCCATTCCCAGCTTCTTTTCAGCGTATTCGAGGAAATCCTCTGTGGAAGCGCGGCGATTGTAATAGGTTTGATAGAATCCTTTCAGCAGATCACTAAAAATACTGTCATCGCCGGTGGTTAAATCCATGGTCATATTACGGAGCATATGCAGCACCCAGGCCCCTTTGCGATAAATGACGATCCGGTAATCCTCTTCCGTATCGCTGCTGTATGTGCGTCTGCCCAGCCAAATCGGCGCTGCCTTCTGACCGTCGCCGAGGAGAAATTTGCGGTTGTTGATAATTTCTTTGCGGCGCCGTTCGAGCATTTTATAGAATTTCTTTTCATCTTTTTCTTCCCGGCGTACCACTTCCTGGTAGTAACGCATGCCGGCATATTCGGCAAATCCTTCACTGATCCATTGATCGTGATAAGTTTGGAAGTCCACCCCGATGCCCCACCATTGATGCGCGACTTCATGAGCGCGAAAGATTTCGTCGGAGCCATCGGCGTTGGTGCGATGAAAGGTGATCCAGGGGAGGTGGATTAAGC
>JAUIFT010000681.1 GCA_030430345.1 Calditrichia bacterium
ATTTCCACCATGTAATCTTCAATGCCCAGTTGTTCCAGGTATTCGGCAATTTTATCCACACCAAATCCTTTGGCAATCGCGGATAAATCGCAATAGAGCGCCGGGGAATCCTTTCTGATTGCCGGCGGCGTTAACCTGACGGCAAGCTTCCCATAACCGATTTCCGAGAGAAGTTGCTCGATTTCCTTTTCATCCGGCACAATATCCTTTTGCGTTTTCGGTCCGAATCCCCACAGATTTACTAACGGTCCAATGGTAACGTCAAAAGCGCCGCGGGAATCATCACTGATTTTCTGGGCAAGCTGAACGACGCTGGCAAAATCTTCTGAGACCGGAAACCAATCCGTCTCTGTAAACTGATTGAACTGTGAAATCTCGGAATCGCTAATGTACGTCGACATCTGGCGATTGACTTCGACCAACATCGTGTTGATTTCTTTTTCAACCTGTTGCAAAGGAGGAACGGTATGGGAAAGAGCGGTATTTTTATATTTTACCACAAAGGTAGTGCCCATAGTACGGCCCCGGATTAACTCCAGGACCGCAGGCTGATTTTGCCCGGTGCACCCGGGCAGAAAACATAAAACCAGAAATATGAGTAAGTGCGGGGAAATCTTCTGAAAAACGATACTGGCACTAAAATGCTTCATCGCTTCTTCTTTTTCTTCCACTTCCACTCATCATAAAACTGCAGGTGAACGATGGCGTTCAGCTCATCCGCTTCCTTTGCTTTATTGCGAAGGCTCGCTTTTAAGACATCGCCAGCGGAGAGCAACCCGATATATTTACCGTCGCGTTCAATCAGCAAGTGCCGCAGGCGCCGGCCGACAAACTGATCGATCAATTGCAGCGCAGGCGCGTTGTGCGGAGCGGTAATAAGTCCTTTGGTCATGAGATCGCCGATTTTAGCAGACTGTGGATTAATTCCATCGGCGGTATTATACATTAAATCCCGCTCCGTCCAGATGCCGACAATTTGCCCTTCATCTTTGATAAGCAAGGCTCCGATTCTTTTCTCAACCATCACCTTTAACGCTTCGGATATAGTCGTATCGGGCGCTACACAATGCATCTCACTGCCCTTCTCTTCGAGAATTGATTCTGCTGTTAGTGATTTTATCATGCCGTTACTCCCTGGTTATGATACGCAACTAAGGGTTTAATGAATACGAACATCTCTACTACAAGGTATTTATCAGTCTGTTACCTTTAAACTCGTGTATCCAGTTTGGTTAACCGCCAAAATCATCAAAGAGAATGTTTTCCGGCTCAACGCCCAATTCATCCAGCATCTTAAAAACAGCAGTATTCATCATTGGGGGTCCGCAGATATAATACTCACAGTCTTCCGGTGCCGGATGATCTTTCAGATAATTATCATACAGTACCTGATGAATAAAGCCGACGTATCCTTCCCAATTGTCTTCCGGCAACGGTTCGGAAAGGGCCAGGTGCCATTTAAAGTTATCATTTTCTTTCTGCAGCTCGTCAAAATCTTCGACATAGAAAGCTTCCCGGTAGCTTCTGGCACCATACCAGAAAGATATCTTCCGTGTCGAGTGCAAACGACGCAGCTGATCAAAAATGTGGGAGCGCATCGGTGCCATACCGGCCCCACCACCGATGAAGATCATTTCCGCATCGGTGTCTTTGGCGAAGAACTCGCCAAACGGTCCGGAAATGACTGCCTTATCGCCGGGCTGTAAGTCAAAAATAAAAGAAGACATCTGGCCGGGAGGCACATTCGGCATGCGCGGAGGTGGCGAGGCTATCCGCACATTCAGCATAATAATGCCTTTCTCTTCCGGGTAATTGGCCATGGAGTAAGCGCGTACCACCGGCTCTTTTACTTCCGAAACATACTGCCAAAGGTTAAACTTATCCCAGTCGCCCTTGTATTCCGCTTCGACCTTCATATCGCTATACTTTACCGTATGCGGCTCCGCTTCGATCTGGATATATCCTCCGGCGCGGAAGTCGACATTTTCCCCTTCCGGGAGTTCCAGGATCAGTTCTTTAATAAACGTAGCGACATTTTTATTGGAGCGAACGGTACATTCCCATTTCTTAATTTCAAACATCTCTGCCGGCACTTCGATGCTCAGATCTTCTTTTACCGCTACCTGGCAGGACAAGCGCCATTTCTCCCGAATGTCCCCACGGGTTAGCTTGGAACGTTCGGTGGCCAGTACATCACCGCCGCCTTCTTTTAATACGACCTTGCACTGGGCACAGGTTCCACCGCCACCGCAGGCCGAAGATAAGAAAATTCCGTTATCTGCCAGCACGCTCAATAATTTGTCACCAACCGGCACTTCCAGGGTTTTCTCCGGGTCATCATTAATGTTTATTTTAACATTTCCGCTGGCAACCAGGCGGGAGCGGGCAAATAGAATGACTCCTACCAGGGCCAGGACAATCAAAATAAACATAAAGGAGCCTAACAAGATCAAGTTCAGATCGCTCATAATTTCCTCTTTACAGTTGGACACCTGAAAACAACATAAATGCCATAGCCATTAAACCAACGACGATAAAGGTAATCCCTAATCCACGCAGGCCGGGCGGCACATTACTGTATTTCATTTTTTCACGAATACCTGCCAGGCCGACAATTGCCAACGCCC
>JAUIFT010000682.1 GCA_030430345.1 Calditrichia bacterium
GTTTTGATTGAAGATTGCGTCTTGTGGACCGGTCCCCTGCCGGCAGATGCCGCCGACTGGGAAGCGGGTGAAATTCCCGGCGAAAACGCCATCGATACGAAAATCAATGAAGAAGCGGTGAACACCTCCTACCGGGCGAAAATCACCATTCGCAATGTTACCGCGTATGGATTCGTTCCCGGCTACATCAACAATCGTGCGGCTTTTAACATCAAGGAAAAAGTTGATTGCGAGATGATAAATGTAATGGCATACAACAATGAAATCGGTTTTCGCCTACGTGGCCCTAATGGCCGGGGCGGTGCCCATATAACCATGATTAACTGCATTGCCTTCGATAACATCAAAACCTTTCGCACCGAAGAAGATCTGGAAGTTTTGAAAATTTACAACAGCACTTTCGACAAAGACAGCGGTGACGACTATTTTCAAAATTCCTCCGGCGGGTACGACGAGAATGGACTGGACGTCCGAAACTGCCTCTTCACCGGGGAGATGCCCGATGAAGGTGCAACGCATTCCTCCAACTTGCTTGCGAGCAGCTCGTTTTTTGTCGACCTCGGCGGCCGGGATTTTCATTTGAGCAGCAGCAGTCCGGCAATTAACAATGGCGATGATATTGCTATGGTTACCAGCGATTACGAAGGAAATCCCCGCTATAGCGGCAGCTATGATGTTGGCGCTTACGAGTCTGATACATCTACCGGCATTCTTGATCCCAATCAGGCGAATATCGTCGATGAGTATCAGCTTTACCCGAACTTCCCCAATCCATTCAACCCGAGCACAACGATCTCTTTTCGTTTGCCGGAATCCGCTGATATTCGTTTGAGCATATACAACGTTATCGGGCAAAAAATCCGCACCCTGGCTAATGCTTCCCTGGCCAGCGGACTGCATACTTTCGAATGGAATGGGAAAAACGATTTTGGGCAGGATGTTGTTAGCGGCATTTATATTTATCAGTTGGAAACGGGCACTATCAGCCGTACCCGCAAGATGCATTTGATCCGTTAGATTATGACCGAAAAATTTCCTTCATACCCCCAGATAAATCAACCCCCGGCAGCAGTACCACCGGGGGTTGGTATTTTTTAATCATCATCTGAAAAATATTCGCAGAGATGGATAATGAAAACAGTTTGATTTATCCTTCGAAGTCCAATTCGGCCAGATAGTGCTCCGCATCGATAGCAGCCATACAGCCGGAGCCAGCGGCGGTTACCGCCTGGCGATAGACCGAGTCCTGCACGTCCCCGCAGGCAAAAACGCCGGGGATGGAAGTTTTGCTGCTATCCGGTTTGGTAATGATGTAGCCGACATCATCCATTTCCAGCGTCCCGGTAAAGAGTGAAGAGTTCGGCGTGTGGCCAATCGCCAGAAAGAAACCATCACAGGATATGACGCTCTCTTCACCGGTTTTTGTATCTTTCAGACGGGCGCCGGTAACCCCGCCGTTTTCTTTATCACCCAATACTTCCAGAACGGTCTTATTCCAGGCGAATTCAATCTTTTCATTTTGCAAGGCGCGCTGCTGCATTATTTTCGAAGCGCGCAGCTCTTCCCGGCGATGCACAATCGTCACTTTCGAAGCAAACTTGGTCAGGAAGGTCGCTTCTTCCATCGCGGAATCGCCGCCGCCAACCACTACCACTTCTTTGCCCCGGAAAAAGAAGCCATCGCAAGTGGCGCAGGCGGAAACGCCATATCCCATTAAATTGCTCTCCGACTCCAGCCCAAGCAGTTTGGCAGTCGCACCGGTGGCGATAATAACCGCATCAGCGGTAAACTCGCGATCTTCCGCAGTCACCTTATACGGTCTTTCCGAGAAATCCACAGCTGTAACGGTTTTGTACAAAAATTTACTGCCGAAGCGCTCCGCCTGCTTCCGGAAAAGCTCCATCATCTCCGGGCCCATAATGCCATCGGGAAATCCCGGAAAGTTTTCGACGTCAGTTGTAATCGTTAATTGTCCGCCCGGTTGCATTCCGGCAATCACCAGCGGTTGCAGTTCCGCACGGGCGGCGTAGAGGGCAGCGGTATCTCCGGCGGGGCCGGATCCAATAATAATCACTTTATGATGTGCAGGCAGGTCCATAGGTATCTCCTTTTCATTTTCTTTCGTATGCGTTCGGTCAATGCTTTTTTTAGATGTGCCAATATAATACGGGATACATAAAATATAAAATTCGTTTTGTGGCGAAAATGTGCTATCCTATTTTCCCGGAGGAGAAACTTAATTTAAAATCCGGCATAGATAAGAAGACGATATTCAGAATTTTTCCCGATAATCAGCGGAGTGCAAAATGCTTGGTAAAAAGAAGCAGCAAAATAGCCAGAAATACCTTATGCCGGATGTGGTGGCAAAAATCAAGAACCTGGACATGATTGCCCGCTTCATCGTGGAAGGATTTCTGGTTGGCCTGCATAAAAGTCCTTTTCACGGATTTAGCGTAGAATTTTCCGAGCACCGGCAATATATGCCGGGCGACAATATCCGTGATATTGACTGGAAGGTTTACGGCCGCACTGATCGTTATTACATCAAACAATATGAAGAAGAAACCAATATGAAGGCGAACATCCTCGTTGATGTTTCCGGCTCGATGGGATATAGCAGTCAC
>JAUIFT010000683.1 GCA_030430345.1 Calditrichia bacterium
CTGGCAATTCTCAATAGAATCGGCCAGAACTAAACTCAATCGGCACTATCAAAAGGTAAATTCGAACAACCTAAAGTTTCACAATATTTAGTTTACAATCTATTCAGTGGCAATAAATAATATTTACTTTTACCTTCTTTCACTGATCCATTAATCCGAATTTTATTAGTAACAGGTATTGTATGAAAAAAGAAATGCTCCCCACTATCCTTCGCGTAATGGCGCTGCTAATTCTGTTTACCGCTCCGTTTCTTTCTGCGGAAAACGGTCATAAATGTGGCTTTCCGGAAAGTCTGGAAATATTTTCCGGTAACGACAAAGCGCTTCAAGCTGAATATCAGCAACAGCGTGAGGCACGCTATCAGAAAACGGCGGAGACTTATCTCAGTCCTTCCGGACATTTTCTGGTTCACTACGATACGGATGGCTTTGATGCCGTGCCTACCTATGATCGTAATGAAAACCTGTTGCCGGATTATGTCGAGTTTGTTGCCAATGCTTTTGATCGCGCCTGGGCGGTGGAAATCGATAGCCTCGGATTCGCCGTTCCCCCGGATGATGACGGCAATCCGGTAACCGTTTACAACATCTTTTGCGAACGAATGAATTTTTACGGGAGCACTTCTTTTGGATTTACGCCGGTAGCGGGCGATCCCGAGGATGTTTTTCGCTTTGCCTCGGATATTTCCATCTCGACGGATTTCAGTTTTGTCGAATACCCGCTGATTACTGAAGACCCGATCGTGCGGGACAGTCTGGCGATTGCCGTTACCGCTGCCCACGAATTTAATCATGCGATCCAACTGGGCTACCGCCTCTGGACAAGCAATAATCAACCGGGGGGAGGCATTCGGGATCTCTGGTTGCTGGAAAGCACCGCTACTTACATGGAAGAAGTGGTGGCGACCCAGGTGAATGATTACCTGCAATACATCGATTGTTTTTTGGGTTCCACGGACCTTAATCTTACCCAGAATAACAGCTGCGATCGTATTTACGGGGAAGTGCTACTCTTTATTATGCTTGGGGAAGTTTATGGCAATCAAATTACCCGGGAAATCTGGGAAGCAGTGCGGGTTTCTCCCGGTGTGGAAGCGCTGGCTGCTGCGGTGGACGCAAAAGGAGGCAGCCTTTCCCGGGAAATGGCCCGCCTGGCATACTGGACGTTTTTTACCGGCACGAACAGCGACAGCGATTCCCCTTTTCCCGATGCAGAATTATTCTTCGAGGATGAATTTCCTGATGATTTTATTATCACTACTAACTCTGTAGCCTTTGAAGAAAACAGCGTGCGTGCATTTATTTCCGTTACAGAAAATAGTAATAATTGGTCTGGTGTACAGATGCTTGTCGCACAGTCAGGTGAAAAAACTTTTCCGGCTAATTCTTCTACACAACTTAATTTTGAAAGATCTATTGGTAAATTTTATTTAGCAGTCGCTAGCGGAAATTGGGACTTAGTAAATCCTCTATCGCGTGGAGAATTTGAAATTCTTCTCAGCGGAAAGGGGAATATCGTTGAAGAGCAATCTGTTGCAATGAACGATTTAGCACCTCTTTCATATCAAATTTATGAAGTTCCTGTAGTTGGACCTATAAACGCCTACCCAAATCCGGTTCGCCCGGAAACCGGTGTCTCACAAGTGACTTTTGTGAATTTGCCGTTATCGGCAAAGATAGAAATTTTTAATATAAATGGTTTGCATCTAGCAAGTGTGGATGCTGCTGAAGGAGAAACAGTCGCTTTTTGGAATATGCTTACCAAAAATGGCGATGCTGTTAGCAGCGGAGTTTACATTTATACTATTGTTTCTGAGGGAAATAGTAGGTCCGGAAAAATAATGGTTATTCGCTAATATGTTCAGAATTCTGATCTCATCCCTTATTGGCCTGCTCGGGCTGGATACAACCATCGCCTTCCAGGTAATGATATCCCAGCCAATCTTTTCCGCCGGTATACTTGGGCTGGTATATGGTAATTTACCTGCTGCCCTGGAAATCGGTATGATGATGCAATTGCTCTGGCTGGGCATCGTTCCCGCCGGTGCCACTGTTTTTCCGGAAGGAAATATTGGTTCGATGATTACCTGCGCAATTGTGCTGGATTATTCCCATCTGGAAATTTCCAACCTGGTGTTTGCGACTGCTTTTGCCGGTGGCATTATCACCAGCTATATTGGTGCTTATGTAACTGTGGCGGACCGAAAAATTAACGGCCGTATTCTCGGGTTAACCCTTGCTGCCGCCGGCAAGGCGCGATTCAAGCAAATCAGCTTGCTAAATTTGCTCAGCATTTTTATCTATTTTACCCTGATGAGCCTGTTGGCTTATATCGCCCTGTTTATTGGCGACCAGGTCATTGAGGCTTTACAAACGTACCTTCCGGCATCCCTGGACAAAAGTTTTTCCCTGCTTAAACCAGCGGTGTGGGGCTTAGGTATTGCCTTAATTATTCCGATAATATATCGGGAAGTAAAACAACGCTTGTCATAAACTTTTTGCAAGAAATTCCCGCAAAAGCAATGGTTATTCGTTGTTCGATCAACGAACAACAATCAACGAAAAACTTGAATGCGTATGCCGAAACAGGAAAACAATCTTCCCCCGAAAA
>JAUIFT010000684.1 GCA_030430345.1 Calditrichia bacterium
TGTAGTAGGGATAATTTTTTTCCGTCTCCAGAGATATCTTCCGCATGGTTTCTACTGCTTTCTCCGGATAATTTCCCATGGCGGTTTCGTCGGAGAGCATAATTGCGTCCGTGCCATCAAGAATAGCATTAGTGATATCAGTCGTTTCTGCACGGGTGGGGCGAGGTGAGTCGACCATCGAGAGTAACATCTGGGTTGCGGTTATTACCGGCTTTCCGGCCAGGTTGGCCAGGCGAATAATTTTCTTCTGGACGAGTGGTACTTTTTCCAGGGGAATCTCCACCCCGAGATCTCCGCGGGCAACCATAATACCATCGGCATTTTGTAATATCTCATAGAAGTTATTGATCGCTTCATGCTTTTCAATTTTAGCGATCAACTTGGTTTCTTTGCCCATTTTCCGGCAAATATCGCGGGCGACCTCAATATCCTCCGCCTTCGTAATAAATGAGAGGGCGACATAATCGACATCATTTTCCAGGCCGAATACTAAATCTTTTTTGTCTTTCTCGGTCACCGATGGCAGGGTAAAGCTACCGTCAGAATAGTTCACTCCCTTTTTAGAAGTCAGTTTTCCCCCGGTAATGACCTTGCAAATCACCTGCGTTCCTTTAACATCGATGATTTTTACTTCCATAGTCCCATCGGCCAGCCAGAGATGATGACTGATCTCAACATCTTCAGCAAATCCCTGATAGGTCATTGGCACCGTATTTCCTTTATTCCTGGAGATAGCGGTATCCAGGATCAGCGTCTCCCCCCGCTGTAAATTGAGGGCGCCTTTAATATCGCCGACTCTAATTTTCGGACCGCTGAGATCCTGCAGGATAGCGACAGGCAGTTTTAATCGCTGGCGAATCTCTTTAATCCAGCTGATTAATTGGGCATGACTGTCATGAGTGCCGTGGGAAAAGTTGAGGCGGAATGCATTAACACCGGCGAGGATCAATTTTTCGATCATTTCCGGTGTACTGGTTTTCGGTCCCAGCGTTGCAACGATTTTGGTTCGCTTGAAACGTTTGCTCACTGTAAAATGCCTCCAATCCTGGCTTTAAAAATATAGCCACGGCAAATCATTGGCGTGGCTCAGAATTCGGCATTAAGATACGTGAATTATATTAAAAAACAAACTCCATTAGCTCATGCGCCAGTTGCGTTTCCGGGAAAAATTCCCGGGCACGTCTTTCAATATCCCGAAGCTTTTCGTCACTATATGTAGGATCATGATGAATCAACAGGAGCTTTTGTATATTGGCCCGTCTGGCAATTTCGCAAGCCATCTCAAAAGTGCTGTGACCAAACCCCTGGGACTTAGCATAATCTTCCGGGGCGTATTGGGCGTCATGCATCAGCACATCGGCATTTTCGGCAAACTTGATCAGGCGTTGATCTCCTCCCACAAATCCTTCGGTATCGGAAGCAATTACAACAGCATTTCCTTCCCGATTTTCGATGCGGTAAAAATAAGAACCGCCTTTCGGGTGCATATAATTGCGCATGGTGGTAATCTTGCCGATCCATCCATCCGGCTGATCTTCCAGAGAAGGTTTTATCTGAAAACTGTCATCAAAAAAATAAACCGTCAGGTTTTCTGCGATATCATGAAAATCTCTTTTAAAAGGGAGATCATCCATCGATACGGGAAAATATGGTGGGTGCATAAAATTTTTTAAAACGTTTTCCAGTTTATAGTCCAAAATCGTCGGTGCGATAAAGTGGATATGAGATTTCGGCATGTAAAGCATCGCGTAATAAGGGAAACCAACCAAATGGTCTATATGCATATGGGTGAAGAAAAGATGTGTTTTCCAAACGCTTTCCTCCGAGCGTTCCGCAAACATCTGCTTAACAACATCCTGCCCGCAATTGATAATTCCGGAGCCGGCATCGATAACCAGAATATTGTTTCCAATATCTACCCGGAAACATGTCGTATTCACCCCAATAGCTGTAGGATTTCCATTTGTTGGAGAGTAGCTCCCGCGCGAACCGTATATTTTAACACGCAGGCTAGGTCGTGACATTCCTGTTCCTTTTGATTTAATCCTTTTATTGTCCTGTAAATTACTGGCGGGATTCTATTTTCTTGATGCTGTCCCGAATCTGCGCGGCTTTTTCGTATTCTTCGTTCTCGACAGCTTCCTGCAGTTCCTTTTTCAAGCGCTCCAGGTGGTCCTGCTGAGTGTCGATTTGACGATTTTCCATATCCGGCAGTTCTTCGGAATTATATGCCCCTTTTTGCATAACGTCTTCTTCGATGAAAATTTGAATATTTTTACGGACAGCCAGGGCAATGGCATCACTGGGACGCGCATCAACATCATACAGCTTGGACTTACTGCGCACCTGTATAATAGCGTAGTAAGTATTATCCTTTAAATCTGTGATGATGATTCGCTCGATTCTGGCTTCCAGCGTATCCAGCATATTCAGTAGTAAATCATGGGTAATCGGACGTGGAGGGACAATATTTTCTAACCCAAGCGCTATTGACTGGGCTTCATAATCTCCAATTAATATAGGTAATGTTCGCTCTCCATTGAGCTCTTTCAGAATAACGCCACTCGTTTGCGATTGAGTCAGAAAAATACCATTTATTTTTGCTT
>JAUIFT010000685.1 GCA_030430345.1 Calditrichia bacterium
ACCGCGGAATGATTAACCGCGATAAAACCTTTTCCCGCAGCATCTTCACTGCCGTTGCTGAGATATACCCGGACCAGGCCGGTGCCCTCCGGAAATTCTTCCGGAATAATCAGGTTTACACTGCGGCTCTGATTAACGCCAAAAAGCGGGAGGCTATTATAGATATCAAATTTACTATCAACCAGTTCGATATAACCATTGGCATTCGATAGCGTAGTGGTAACATCAATAATCAGTGTATCACCCCGTTGCGGATTACGCGTATCCATCTCCAGGGTAAGATTGTCTTCCGAAAAATTCAGGCGAATATACGGGTCTCCAATTAAATTATACTGGTAGATCATCTCGTTTTTTACGCCATCAAATTCCGGAGTGGTAATCACTTGTCCGTTTTGCACCAGATACTGGCGACCATTGGCGTAATAAAGGATTGATCCCAGCGTATAAACTTCACCGATTGTCAGGGATTTGTCAAACAACAGGCGGCCGATATTCCATATCATTGCATAATCATTATGCAGATACCCGAGACCGGCGGACGCCAGCACGCCGATAGCCCCGCGCTCCGGTGCCAGCAACATCTTTTGCGCCAGGCCAAAGCTTTGCGGGTTTTCAAAAGCGCCGGTAAAACAAGTCATACTGGTAATAAAAGGATATTTTCCCTGATTACGTAAATTGTCGACATCTTCCAGGCGCATCAGGTCTACGTCCGCCCAAATACCGCCGCCGCCATGCCCCATAAAGTTGACAAGAAAAAGACCATCCTGCAGATATCGCTCAAGGTCACTACTGGAGCCAAAGTTGGGATCGAAGGGCAAACTTTGATCCCGAATCGTGTTCAAACGAATGGCGGAAATATGATTGGGCACCAACGATTCAATCACCCGGGAATTCTGTGAACGAAAAGCCGGACGCGGGTTATTCAAGGGGCTGCCGGTTTCGAAAGTAATCCGGTCATTACCGCTGATAAAAAGCGCAGAATTCCGCCAGGCATCTACCGTAGCGCCTTGCTCGTATTCCATAATCTTGGCGATCACGTTTTGCACATTTGTATTCGTTGCCGCTGGAATTCTGCCAACGAACAGGTCCGGAATATTATCATCCCCGGCTATTAATGAATAGGGCAGGTCGCTGGCAGTGGCACCAAACTGCTGGGTTTGGTAGAAAAAAGTCGGGACATAATCCTGTGCGACCGGATCGGTAGATTTATAATTGAAACTGGCATCACCGAAGAGCAACACATAAGACAACCGGGGAGTACGCTGCCAGTTGAAGAATGCGTAGCGCAAAAATTCCTGAATAGCCAACGGCGATTTTATACCGTCGTTGAATTCATCATAAATATCCTGCACGCGCACAACTTCTGCGGCGATGCCCTGCCCACGGCGATAATCGCGATATTCCCGCACATTATTGAAAAAACGGTCGTGGGTAATAATCAAAAATTCCGCGCTGTTGTTGATATCTTTTAGAAAACGCTCCGGTGCATCGGGATCAAAAGGCTGATCGCGCTCGATGCGCAGCGGCTTCTTCTTTTTATCCGAGGTAATTGCAATATATTCAACATCATCCGAGGTAAGATTGTCCTGAAAAGACACTTTGTAGCTGATACTGTCACCAACATTTTCCACATCGATCCGGAAGTTGACGATTTTACTAATCCCCTTCTTATAGATCTCAATATCCTGGGAAGCAAAACCATCGATATCGAATTGAAACAAATCAGTATTGGGGAAAGGAATGAAGGTTGGGCGAATGAAATCAATTTCATTGTTATAAGCCCGATATGCCCGGCTGTAGGTTATGCTAAACCAATTCAACAGAACAATATCGATAGCGCCGCCGGATAGCTCGGGCATTTGCACTTCCAACACATTTTCCCCATGCAGCAGATCATTGTTCCGAACACTGGAAACACCTTTGTTGCTGATGCTGGCCGCCTCCTGGGAAAACCAGCCTTCCGACTTTTGCCCGACAAAACTATTATTCAGCCAAATCATCACATTATGCCGCCCAAAAGATTTTCCGGACAACATTGTCGTGACAGTTACCGGCTCAGTAGAGGATTCTTCCGGATAGATCAGATCAAAACGGTAGGGCTTTTTACCAACGGCACGAATCCCGGAATCGAAGAACCACAAATCCCGGCGATAAGAAAGGCTTTCCTGATCTGCATCTCCAAGGCGTTCGAAGTGATTGTTTTTTTCAACATGCTGGGTTGAGGAAAAATAGAAAGCCGGATTAAACTGTCCCGGTTGGGCAGTAACAATACCGCCATTTTCTTCAACCATTCGCAGGCCGTTAGCACCTCCCCATTCCAGCCAATAAACATTTTCATCGGAAAAGGGGTCGGCGTATAACTCCGGGATTTCTTCCGTCAGGGTTTGCTCGTTTCGCTCTCCCCAGAATTCAAGGTAATCTTCCGGGTCGAGCACGTCATCCTGCTCTCCACGCAGGAAAATCGCCACATTTTGACCTTTGTTGGTGACCTTAAAAGATTTCGGAGAAATTGTCGATATATCCAGCCCGATATCTTCCAGATCCTGACCGGTGATTTGATAAATGCCATCTTCGACAACAATTACCCGTAAGCGGCGGTCGAAGAT
>JAUIFT010000686.1 GCA_030430345.1 Calditrichia bacterium
GATGGCGCTATTTATTCAGGCCTTCGTCTACATGCACCTGGCCGATGTACACGCGATTGCGGCAGCAGCACCGCTGTTGGTGATGGTGATGGCGGCGCTGTTTCTGGGCGAGACCATCGGCCCGCACCGGAAAGCTGCCGTCGCAATCGGCTTTCTGGGTGTACTGGTGATCATCCGGCCCGGCACCGGCGTATTTGGCTGGCCGGCGATTCATGTACGGGATAAATCCAATGAAACCGCCCCTTCATTGAAGAATATCTTTATTGACTGCGGCTGCCAATCTCAGGAAGAAGTCGAAGCACTGGGGATTCATGTTGGCAGCGTGGTTACATTTGAAGATGAACTGATGGAATTAAACAGCCGTTTTTTTGTCGGCAGAGCGCTGGATAATCGCATTGGCGGTTTCATGATTGCGGAAGTGGCCCGGCAAATAAAAGAGAACAAGATTGATCTCCCTTATTCCCTTTATATTGTTAATGCTGTTCAGGAAGAAATTGGCCTGCGTGGCGCAGAGATGATCTCCCGGCGGATTAAACCGGACGTCGCCATCATCACTGATGTTACCCACGATACACAATCACCAATGTATGATAAAATCAAAAGTGGTGATGTTTCCTGTGGAAAGGGGCCAGCGCTTACCTACGGTCCGGCAGTGCAAAATAATCTTCTGAAAATGATCATCAATGTAGCGAAAGATAACAAAATACCGATCCAGCGGGAAGCCACTTCCCGGTCAACTGGCACGGATACCGATTCTTTTGCCTATTCCGGAGAAGGGGTTGCCTCCGCTCTGATATCCCTTCCCCTGAAGTATATGCACACCACTGTGGAAACCGCCCATCGCGATGATATCGATAATGTTATTAAATTAATGTATGAATTCCTGGCGCAATTACCGGAAGGGCACGACTTTCGCTATATTCGCTAACAGAGTATTTTCCAAAGCGGACAAAACTAAAAAACCTGAGCATCGTTTTCTGCTCAGGTTTTTCTTTTGTTGATGTCATAATTCCAGCAAATTTGCCACTGGCCTGCCGACCACCGCTTTTCCTTCAGCAATCCCAATCGGGCGCTGAATAAGGCCGGGATTTTCGCTCATATAGCCGATCAGCGCTTCTTCGTCAGTTACTGCATCCAGATTATTTTCTTTATACGCTTTATCCCGTTTACGAAGAATATCTTTCGCGGAGAGGTTCAGCTTTTTCAGCATATCCCGTATCTCTTCCCGAGAGAGTGGTTGTTGGAAATATTCCCGGTATTGATATGCGATATTTTTTTCATCCAATAAGGCGACCGCCTTTTTGCAGGTGCTTCATGTTTTCGCACAGATCAATTCGATCATTTCTATCTCCGTATTTATCAACAAACTATAAATTAGTGGAGCGGTATATCTTACTAGAAAGTTCAGTAGCGGATACTTTTTATGGAAGACACTGATTTACACTGATTTATAAAAGAGTGCACTGAAAATATTCAACAATATCCAGTCATCAGTGTAAATCCAAGTTAATCCGTGGCTGATTTTAAAAAGCATAGGGTACTAAGACTGCAAAATCACCGCGCTGCCTAAGCAGCGAATGTCATCATAAAACACCGCAAATTGTCCGGCGGCAATGCCAGCGCGATCAGGGCGTTCAAGGGTAACCGTTGCCCGGTCATTATCAAGAAATTTTAACTCGCAATTATATATCAACGCACCGTGACGAATTTTCACCTGTAAATTCGTCTTCTCCGGACGTTTGCCGGAAATCCAGCGAAAATCGCCGGCCAGAAAAGTATCGCGATGTTTGTTTTCCATGGTCATTCGCTGGGAAATATAGATCCGGTTTCCCGGAATATCTTTTTCCACCACATACCAGGGACCGCCGGAAAGTCCTAATCCTTGCCGCTGGCCGATTGTGTAGTAATAATAGCCATTATGTTCACCAAGCTTTTCCCCGCTGTCGATATTAATAATATCCCCTTTACGGACCCCGAGATGTTCTTTGACGAAATCGGAGAATTTAATTTGTCCCAAGAAACAAAGTCCCTGGCTATCCCGGCGATTTTGGGTGGGGAGATCATAATGTTTCGCCAGATCCCGCACTTGCGTCTTCATGTATGGGCCCAGGGGGTAAAGCGCCCGGGAGAGCTGCTGCTGGGAAAGACGGGCGAGGAAATAGGTCTGATCTTTTACCGGATCCGGCGCACGCTCCAGGAAAAATTCTCCGTCGGCTTCCCGCACGCTGGCATAATGCCCGGAGGCGACTTTCTCGAATGAAGGATCAATTTTGTCGAGGAATTGTCCGAATTTTACCCAGTTATTACAGAGCATATCGGGATTCGGCGTTCGGCCTGCTTCAATTTCCTCAATGGTATATTTGATTACCGAATCCCAGTATTCGGTTTGCATTGGCACGACTTCCAGCGGCACATCCGCCTGCTCACAAACGGCCCGGACATATTCGAGATCTTCTTCCCAAGGGCAATCTCCCAGAAAGGAAAATTCTTCCTGCAGCCAGATTTTCAAATAAAAGGCGGTTAAATCATGACCTTCATCTTTCAGAAGACGCAATGGGGCTGGTTCCAGGTCCACGCCTACCGGTTCGACAAGGACACCTCGACC
>JAUIFT010000687.1 GCA_030430345.1 Calditrichia bacterium
CTTGCCGGGTTTTGAAAATGATCTTGGCCTGGTTCGTCTGCAGTTGGAAGCCCGCAGCGATTATCGTAATAGTGGTGTTCGTCCGACTTCCGGTGGTGTCGCCTCGTTACGGGGAGGTATTTTCCAGGAAACCGGATCGCATGATTCTGATTTCGATTTTGGGTTCTGGAAACTAACCGCCGATATTTCTCAACATATTCATTTATTTCATAAAAGAACTTTAATCCTTCGCGCCGCCGGGGAACTAACTGAACCGTTAGGCGCAGATAAGACCATTCCCTTCTATTACCTCAGTGAACTGGGGCGGGAAGAAAGTGTTCGTGGTTTTTTACGCGGCCGTTTCCGGGATGAAAACATGGTGCTCGGTTCCGCGGAATACCGCTTCCCGATTTGGGAAAAGCTGGACACCTTCCTGTTTTACGATACCGGAAAAGTTTTTGCGGACAGCGAATTCTCCGATGCAAAATGGAAATCCGGTTATGGGCTTGGATTCACTTTCTGGGGAAAAACCGATGTTGTAACCAGTGCGGCCCTGGCGAAAAGTGAAGACGGACTGCGTTTCTACTTTGGTCTGAACAGGGAACTATAAGCGTTGACCCTGCTAATGAATTGTTAATATTGAAAGAAATGAATAAGAAATGAGGCAAAAAATGATGCATAGTCCAGGACTTCGCATACCTTTTTCAAAGACAAAATGGCAACACCTGCTCGCCATTCTGATCCTCGCGGGATTACTCGCGGGCTGCGCCGGCAGCGGTAAATTTGTGCCGCCGCCCAAGGTGCCTTCCGATATGCGCCCGATTCCCGAGCCGGAATCCCGCTCGATAAATATTGCCGGCGATGTCGTTAAAAAGCAGTTTCTCGATCAAATGAAGCAATCGTTTGATCTTTCCCGGCAATTCCGGAACCTCTTCGGGAAAAAGAAAGAAGCATTAAATCTTAATCCCTTTGATGAAATTGATAATAACAGTTGGTTCACGAACCGCAATCATGTTCAGCAAATGAGCGTGGCGGATATTGCCCGTGGCCCCAATCGTGGGCACGACGGCCCCAATACTGAGGGCGACTGGACGATTGTCAGCGTGAAGTCGGAAGGTGTGACTCCCGGCTTTAACATCAAGGACAGTGAAGGCATTCGCTATGTCATTAAGTTTGAGCCGCCGGCCTACTCGGAAATGCCTTCCGGCGCCGAAGTTGTCTCTACTAAGCTATTTTATGCCGCCGGCTATAATGTTCCGGAAAACTATATTGTCTTTTTCGATCCGAAGATTCTGAAGCTGGGTGAAAATGTCAAATTTACTGACAGGCTTGGCCGCAAGCGAAATTTTAATGAGGCAGACCTGGCCGAACTGTTGAAGAGTATTCACAAACTGCCGGATGGCACCATTCGTGCGGCCGCCAGTAAGTTTCTTAAGGCAAAAGGGTTTCTCGGCCCCTCCTACTATAAGGGAAAACGGAAAGATGATCCCAATGATTTTATTCGTCATGAGCATCATCGTGAATTACGGGGATTGCGGGTGATTGCCGCCTGGCTCAATCACTTCGATACCAAGGCCAATAACTCCCTGGATGTTTTTACGGAAGAAGGCTACGTCAAGCATTATCTGATTGACTTTGGTTCCACCCTCGGCAGTAATGGAGACGAACCGATGCCGGCCTACATTGGCAATGAAAACAGTTTCGATCCCCATTCCGTTGCGGGAAATATCCTGACGCTGGGGTTGAATGTGAAATCCTGGGAGAAAAACTGGGCGGTCAAATACCCGTCGCTGGGATTTTATACCAGTGAAGGATTTAAACCACAGAAATACAAGTTTATTCAACCCAACCCGGCATTTGAGCTTATGACCGACCGGGATGGCTTCTGGGGCGCTAAAATTGTCATGTCTTTCAGCGATGCGCAAATTGAAGCAGCGGTTAAAGAAGGCAAATATTCCAACCCGGAGGCGGAAGCATACCTTATTCGCACCATTCAGGAGCGCAGAGATATTATCGGTAACTACTGGTTTGAGCGGGTAAATCCGGTAGACAAATTTGAGCTTTCTGCGGATGGTAAGGCTTTGAACTTTACAGACCTGCGCATAACATCCAACCTGGCCACCCAAAGCGATGTCGCTTACCGCTATTCTTTTATCGGGTATGGCAGCAATGCTTTACTAGCGGGAGGCAGTACCCCAAAGTCCAATGGAAATAGCACCAGTATCGCTCTGCCTTCCGGAGAAGGATTTGCCAATGGCGATCAACTGCATGTTCTGCTGGAAGTTCGCCGGGATAGCAATGCCTGGAGTAAGCCGGCAACAGCCTATTTAAAGTGGGATGCATCGGTGGGTAAGTTTAAGCTGATTGGTGTTACCCGATAAAAAACAGAATTATAAGCAATAAAAAAGCCCGACAGCATTCTGTTGGGCTTTTTTGTATATATATCGGTGTGGTTTTTTTCCAGGTCTATGGAAATCAAGTCGCGCTGAACAAGACTACTTGATAATGCGTTCGATATCGGCAAAAACCGCCTCTACCGTTTGGAGACCGTTCACTTTTTGATAAACCCCTTTTTCCCGGTAAAAATTGATTAACGGCGCGGTACTTACCTTGAAAATATCC
>JAUIFT010000688.1 GCA_030430345.1 Calditrichia bacterium
GAATTTTTACGGCGAGCAAATTTTTTAAATCTTCCAAATAGAAAAACAACCCGGGATCTTCTTCCTCAAAAAGACGCGGCGCGAAATATTGCATCACCGGATGTTCCGAGGTCTCTTCCCCGGGAACTGCCGTGTATATTAGATAAAACAATTTATTCTCATAGGCGATTTTTTCCCGATCCACCCGCCAGCCAATCTCCTTTAGTTCCTTGCGGAGAATTCCCGCAGTATAAACCGGTGCAAAAATCATTGTGTGAAAGCCGGAAACAATTTCCGGTGATGCTAATAGAGAGTCCCGAATATTGACTTCCCCCAGCCCGGCAAAAACAGCACAGTCACATTCACCAGGCGCCAGGGGCTGCAGGCCAAGTCCTTCCCGTAAATCGATGCGAGCCAGCGCAGCCGGATCATTCGGCGCGTCTCTTTTCATAAAACTGCCGGCGGCATGGGTGGATTTATCGACGCCAATCGCACGAACCGCTGGCCGCTCTTCAACCAGCCGGGTTAATAGCTTTCCATGGTCGTAACCGATATCTGCAACGCATTGCGCGTCCTGCGGAACAAATGATTGAATGGCGTCCAGGCGCCGGGGAAATAGAACTGCCATAACTTTACGTAGATAATTATTAATTCATCTCTAATTCACTTTTTGCCTGCCCAAACAGCATCTTTACTCTTCCGATGAAACATCTTCTTTCAGTTTACTGCTCTTGATCCAATATTCATAGAAAGTGCTTTTCTGGGTAGCCAAATCGCTTAACAATGGTGCCGGGGAAAAATGCTCACCGAATGCATTGGTAAAATAACGCAGGCGATTGATAATGCGCTCGGCGCCACGGTCATCAGCAAAATGCAGGAGGCCACCCCGAAATGGCGGGAAACCCAATCCAAATAGCGCGGCGACGTCAATTGCTTCCGGTGCTTGCACGATTCCCTCTTCCAGACAATAGGCCGCTTCGTTGATCATGGCATAAATCAGCCGGTCCTGAATCTCTTCATCAATCACTTTTCGGCGCGGCTTGACGCCGAGAGTTTTCTAAATTTTACGCTGACTACCAGCCCCTTTCCGTCCATTTTTCACCTGGTCAAATCCCCGCTCCCGTCCGCTTTCCAGCAAAGTGTTAAGAACTGAACTCGCCGGGAAACGATCTCCTAAAGATGCTGCGACAGTATTCATGATTTGTTCCGCAGATTGAAATCCAATGCGATCCAGCAACTCCATCAACCGGATTCCCATGCCAAAATCCTGCATGGCATCTTCAATATTTTCGATAGGCACGCCGCTGGCCATCATCTCCAGCGCTTCCCGCCAGTAAACGCTCAGCAAACGATTGACCAGAAATCCCGGGCGATCTTCTACAATAATCGGGAATCTCCCCCAGCGTTTCGCCAGTTGATAAACAACAGCAACCGTCTCGTTACTGGTTTCCTTTCCCCGGATAATTTCTACCAGGGGCATTTTCAGGAAAGGATTGAGAAAATGGAAACCAACCACTTGTGCCGGGCGACTGGTTGCCGCCGCCAGATCGCTGACAGAGAGGCTTTGCGTGTTGGTTGCCAAAATCGCATTGGGTTGCGCACACTTATCCAGTTTCCGGAGAATTTCACTTTTAAGCACCGGCTCCTCGGGAACGGTCTCAATGGCTAAATCCACTTTGGCAAAACCGCTGTAATCGAGGGTAAAGCTGATTTGATCGCTGCATTCTTCCGCCTCCCGATTACTTATTCGCCCTTTTTTAGCCCGCTCGCGGAAACGTTGATTTATTTGCTGGAAAGCCCGTAAAACTGCCGTCTCACTTTCATCGCGCAATCGCACAACATGACCATGCTTTGCTGCCTGTTCTGCAATCGCAGTCCCCATCGTTCCCGCACCAACAATGCCGATCTTATTGACAGAAGCGGTATCACCATCCGTCACTATGCCTTGTTTCACAAAATCTGTAAGCTGATAAACTTTGATCAGGTTCTTGCAGGTTGTTGTAGCGGCAAGGCCGGCAAACTTTTTAGCTTCAAAGATAAGCGCATCATGCAGGTTGTTATCCTGGGAAAAGCTGGTGGATTTAAGTGCTTCCAACGGCGCCGGATATCGACCGCGGCTTTTTTTTAGCAGATCTTTTTCGGCGCGTTTACGCACCTGACTGCGTCCCAAACGCGTTTTTTCCAGCAATCCATTCCGGGCGGGATTTTTCCGTCTGCGCGAAAGTATTGCACGGTCACCGTCTCGTAGTATTGTTTTCAAAAAAGTGAGTGCGGATTGCTCCAACACTGCCGGAGAGACAATCTCGTCAATCAGGCAGTAACGATGGGCTTTTTCCGCGTCGATTAACCGGCCGGTCAGAATCAGTTTCAGAGCATTTTTCATTCCGATCAGGCGCGGCAACCGAACCGTGCCTCCCCAACCCGGTATAATGCCTAATTTCACTTCCGGAAGTCCCAATCGGGTAATCCGGTTACGGGTGGCCATCCGGTAGCTAAAGGCCAGCGCCCATTCCAGTCCCCCACCCACGCAAGCGCCATTGATTGCCGCAAGTGTCGGAAAGCGCAATTCCCGCCATTTTTCAAAAAGTTGTTGACCGAGGCGGGATTTATCGTAGGCATCC
>JAUIFT010000013.1 GCA_030430345.1 Calditrichia bacterium
GAAATAATAGAAATTTAAACTTAAAAAATTGGAATTCCTGAAAAAGACGATAAGAAAAATAATAGACAAACGGGAACGCAACGCAGTGTACTTTTGAATGAGCATTCTATTCATTTCATTCTCCCTCAAGAGCGGTTATTTGGTTAAAAGCATTTTTTTTGTTTGACGGAATCCTGCCCCGGTTGTCAGGGTGTAGAAATAAATGCCACTGGTCACCAATGTACCGGCTTCATTCCGCCCGTCCCAGTTTACAGTATAACTGCCGGGACCACGATTTTCACTCAGCAGCGTCTTCACTAAACTTCCGCTGATATCATAAATTTTCAAATCTACCCATCCAAAATCACCCATCCGAAACTCGATATTGGTAAGGGGGTTAAAAGGATTGGGATAATTTTGCGCCAGGGTAATCTCATTCGACAGATAATTATCCGGCCAATCAATGGCAACATTATCCCGGCGGAAACGATAGATCCTCCCGGCATCGCCAATATTATCGACATCTTCTGTATAGCTGCTGATCAGGTAGTCCGCGGCGGAAATGGAGGCCTGCCAATTGCCCAGCAGGGAAAATCCAAATAGGCCGTTGAATTCCCGGTTAAGCGCTGTTAAAGAATCGAAAACAACACCATTGGCGCCACTGAAAAGATAAACCCGGCCGGCATCGAAAGTGCCGGAAACATCCGCCAGGGGCGCAGCGATCAGAAGGTCGTCCGTTCCGTCGTTGTTGGCGTCCCCGGCATTGGAAACGGCCCGGCTAAACCAATCGACATGATTGGGATTCGGCGCTTCGATGCTGAATAAAAAATTACCGCTGGCGCCGTCAAACAGATACCCTCTACCGGCATCAACAAAACCGTTTACATCCTCGGAACTACCAACAAATAAATCAGGCACCTCATCCGCATTCAGGTCACCGGGGGCGGCAACCGTCCAGCCAAATTTACCATTCGCCTTCGGGTACATCGAATTGAGGGTATGAATGAGCGTCCCGTCAGCCCCGCTCACCAGGTAGGCACGGCCGGATTTTGTGAGCGAATCCGGGGTTTCCTCGCTGCCAATTAATAAATCGGAGAATCCGTCGTTGTTTACATCCGCTATCGTTGCCATAGATATACTGAAGGCCCCATTTTCATTCGGATTCGGAGAATCAATCGCAAAAAGGAAATTTCCGTTAGTGCCGTTAAAAACATAGGCCTGCCCGGCGCCATTGATCCCATTGGGAGATGCGCTGCTGCCGGCGACCCATTCGGCAATCCCGTCATTATTCAAATCGTTGAGTACTGCCAGCGAGCGACTGAACCAGGCGAATTGCGCCGGGGTCGGAGCCGCCACGCTGTATAATGGTGCGCCATCCGTACCGTCAAAAACATAGACCCGGCCGGCGCCGCTCAGGCCGTCAACCGTTTCCTGGCTGCCAATGATTAAATCCTTTGTTGCGTCATTATTAAGGTCTGCTGCCGCGACGGTAAATCCGAACGTTCCAAACGATACCGGGTTGGGCGTGTCCAATTGGTAAAGCAGCGCTCCACTTACGCCATTGAGAATGTAGACCCGGCCAGCATCGACAATCGCCGAAACGTCTTCCGTGGCGGCGCTGACCAGCAAATCCGCCGCGCCGTCATTATTGACATCGCCAATAGCGGCCATTGCCCGGCCAAATCCGGCGAAATTCTGCGGCGTTGGGGGATCGAAAGTAGTGGTTGTATATTGCCCCCAAATTGCCGCCGGTAGTAAAACAACGAGTAT
Source organism: Calditrichia bacterium (assembly GCA_030430345.1). Next base: position 1,750 of record JAUIFT010000013.1, read on the forward strand.
AACCCAACCAATATTTGTTTTCAGATTTAACATCACAAGTAATTTCCTTTTTTCCCAATTTGGTATAAAATTCAAATGTTATAGATAATGAACAGCCCGAAAGTAACATGCCCTTTTGATTGTTCAACGTTGCCGGGTCATCAAAGACCAATCCTGGTTGCTACCGGAGGTAACATTGGGATTAAAATTGACATCATTGGTCATAATGAATTCATCGGATGCTGTTTTCCAGACATTCTTAAACCCGGCATTCAATTCCCAGGAAGTCCCGGAAGAATGCGGATCTTTATAGGTGTCCGTTCCCCGAATCATTTCAATCCACTTTTCATGCGAACGATCGCTGCTATCATTACGGCGTTTCCAGGAGTCCATCATATTCTGTCCGTTAGCGGCGATGCTTGCTTGCACTTGCTGGTTCAGCGATTGAATAATTTTCTGGCGATTGATCAACCCTTGAATCGCCTGCTGGTTCATTTTCTGGCGCACATTGCGCACTGCCGCAAGATAGGCGGGATTCACCCGGTAGGATCCCATAATTGTTGCAAAGAGGCTTTTGCGGGCTTGCAATTGCCCGGCCGGGGCCTGAAAAGAAACCACCTGACTGGCTTCCGTGGTAAATACCTGGTAACTGCCTCCCCAACCGTACTGATCGACCTGCCGGGAAATTGCCGCATGGACGATCGCTACCACCCATTCTTCCTGGGCGCCGCCATTAGCCTGGAACTTGAGATGCGCCCGGGTAACCTCAGTTTGCGCTGTAGCATTCAATTGCCGGAGGATGGGGGCGTAATAAGCCATTTGTTTTTCGTATTCTGCCCGGGCCAAATCCGGCAGCGCTTCTTTTCCGGCAATCGTAGCTCCCTGGCGGAACCCCGGCAGAAAGATTTTTTCGATAAATTCGGCGCTGGAAAAAGGCGCTATTACCCGGCAGCCTTTTGCCCCGACAAACTGATTAAAATTTGTATTCTCGGACCAGAAAGCGGAAAACGCGGGAAATATCTCGAAAGATTCCCGGCCATCCGGGCTAACCACCCGCGCCTGCATAGTAACAATTTCCATGGTGCATTCGGTGTTAAAATTCCATTGCACCCCACCTTCGAGGCGCCAATCCGCCGGGGCCAGGAAACTAACCACGGTGAGCGGCTGGCCGAATCCCTGCTGATCAACCACATCAAAACGCTTGAGGCGTAACATATCCACCTGAGCGCCTGCACCCATTCCCGGTGAAGGCTCCTCGGCGATACCTCCGCAACTGAAAATCAGCATCAGGCCAATCATATAAATACCACATAATTTTCTCAAAATGTTCATTGGTTTTCCTCCAAATGTTCGCGAAACATGACCTTCTTTTCTAATTGAGCAAGACTGATACCGGCTTGCAGTTGATAGGAATAACCCCCGCTGGTATCTGGTCCGGAAGGATCAACAGCCATTACTTGCCGCCTTCCATATAGTTAGGGAAAAAAATGAACCAGTTTGGCTCATGGAAAAACAAGTTCGGGTAATTTTGGGGGAATATTGTTTCTCGGATTGTGGATCGCTGTTGGGAGAATGGAAAAAGTGGTAAATGGCGGGAATCGAGGAACGGTGAGAAATATGGTAAATCCAAATTTATTAGATTGTTACCTAAATTTGTGTACTGTTTTTCAGTCGCAGTCGCAGTTAGCAGGAAGAACTTTAACTGCCAGCTGCTACCGCAACTTCTTCTAGAAACTTAAAAACTTAGTTCACAATCTATTTATGCTTGTTTCGGCGCGCCGAAAACGAATCTAAATTTCCCCCCGCAAGGACTTGGTAATCACTTCCGCCTTCGAATGCACATGTAGCTTTTGATAGATATTCTTGATGTGAAAACGAACCGTTTCGACGGAGATATCCATACGGGCGGCAATCATTTTGTAGCTTAATCCATCCACCAGGCCAACCACTATTTCCTTTTCCTTTGGGGTAAGCGGCGATGTTTTCCGGGCCTTCTGATTGGGGCCGAAGTACTGTATTACTTTCCGGGCAATTTGCGGGGACATTGGCGCACCGCCGGCACGCAACCCTTCTATCCCACTTTTGATTTCCGGCAAAGGGGTATTCTTCAGCAGGTAGCCGGAAGCACCGGCACAGAGGGAGTTGAAAATTTTCTGGGAATCGTGGTAAATCGTCAGCATCACGATATCGATTTCCGGATAACGCTCCTTGATCAAACGAATGCCGTCAATGCCGGACATGCCCGGCAGTCCGATATCCATCAAAACGACATCCGGCAATATTTCCTCCTGCAACTTCGGCAGTACTGCCTCGACGGAATCCACGGCGATGTCGCACGTAAATCCCGGCAGGCTATCCAGGTATTTTTGTATCACATTCCGGATATCATTATCGTCTTCTACGATGCCAATACTAATAACGTCCACGCTTATCTCCTTTTAGCTGTTATTAATAATAATACCGCATTGTCAGTCAGAAAACTACATTTTAATGGGGGATAAATAAAATTCGTGAGCAGTAATTTCGAGAGGAATCTCAGCGGAAAACAAAAGCCGCTTACGAATGGTGCGCGCGATAAATACTGGTAGCCATCGCACGCTTTTCCGCTAATGAGGGTGTTGCCATAACAATCGACAGTTCCAGTTTTTCCAGTTGGGAAACAGCTTTGGTAAGGGCAGCCCCGCCAAGCAACTCAGTAACAATGCTATACGTTAGCTGCCAGAAACGGTCAATTTGCGCGATGCAGTAATCTTGCACCATCAATGGCGGCAGCAAATGTTCTCTTTTGTTCTCCATTGCCTGCATCGTGTGAGATAAAATGCTGTCACAAGCATACAGGCCAGCGACCATTTCTTCCAGCATTTCCGCTAATTGATGCCGGTGGCGGATATCCTTTCCATTTGCCATCACCGCTAGATTAAAAAGCACCTGCCAAACATCCCGGCCAATGGAAAGCGCTCGTCTTTCGACGGCAAATTCACCATCAATTTCCGGGGGCTTCACGCTATTAAAGGCAGTTTCCTGCCGCATTGTTAATCGTAATGGCACGGACTCGTCCAAAGCCCTGTTCAGTAAAAGGTAACTGATATTCCCCGGCAATTGTCCTTCCCCATTCCGGTAAAAAACCATGGTCTGTAAATTGGCCTGTAACTTCGCCAGGGTTTCCTGAAATTCAGCATCATTGATCGCCAGCCGCGCCTGCAGCATTGAAGGAATTACGGACATTTGCTCAAAGGCAAACCGCCAGAGGATCGCTGTTTCGACCGCAAACTTTTCCGGACGGAAAGCCTTGCCGATCATTTCAAATACGTTTTGGAACATTCCTTCCAATACCCCGATGCGTTTTGCCACTTCATAAACGGTTAATTGCACATCTTCCTGAAGGGCGAGCGGCCGGCTCTGTCGCAAAGCTGTTTGAGAATACTCGAGAAAATCCTCCAACATTTTTTTCAGGATGCCGGTAATGCCGGCAATACTGCTCAGGCGGGTATAACACTTGATGGCTTTGATCAGCGGGGCGGCACGACCGGGAGTGCCAAGCACGTTCTCAAGGGGAACTTCAACATTTTTAAAAGTGACATCTGAAATAAAACATCCTTTCAGGTGCTGGCGGCGGAGATTTTTACCGACCCTGAGGCCTTTCTTTTTCTCCGGCAGAAAAAACAACGTCGGCCCTTTTCCCTGAAGATAGGCTAACACGACGAACTGCCCGGCTTTCGATGCACTAAATACGTGCCGCTTACGGCCATTGAGGATAACGCTTTTGCCATCCTCGGAAAGTACGGCAGTGGTTGCAGAATCCGCAGCATCTGTATCACGCAGGGCAGCAGCAACAATCCTGGAGCCATCTGCCAATTCAGCCAGCCAATCGGACTGTTGCGTCGTATTGCCGAAAAATAACAGGGGTAATATAGCACTATCATATTGAGCGGCCAGAATTATAAACGCGCTTACGCTGCCCGCCCGGGCAATTTTTTCCAGAACCTGGAAGCCCATGCCATTGGGAAATCCCTGCCCGCCATTTCTTTCCGGGATATTCACCCCGGGAAGATTAATCGCCCCTCCAATCGGGATCAGATCAAATGTTTTTGCGGAATATTGTTTTTCGATGGTAACCAGGCGGGCGCTAATTTCTTTATCGGTGAACTCTTTTAAAAGGGAAATAAAATCCCTGGAAGCGGGATTATCAAACAACGTGGCATTGTCAACCGGCTTCCCCGGCTCAGCCAAAAAATGGCAGCTGTGCACCAGCTGCTGCGGCTGAGCTGTTTCAGTAGTTACCAATGGGGGAAGAACCGCTTCTTCAATCACCGCAGACGCTGCTTTCATATTATCCTCTTTTGCAGGTTACTTTTCCATTTCAGAACAGGAAATTAACCAGAAAAGATGCGTCCGTTTGTGAACAAAAACAGTTTTTGAATGCGAATTATTTAAAAATCAGCATCCACAAATTCAAAGTCTACTTCATTCCGGGCATGATCAATATTGGCAACACGAACTTTAACCGGATCTCCAAGGCGGAAGACATGCCCAGTATCTTTTCCGATCATCGAAAAAGTTTTCTCGTCGAAGATGTAATAATCTTCCGTCATGCGTTCGACGCGTATCAGTCCTTCTATCAGGTAAGGAATTGTCTCAACAAATATGCCAAAAGCGGTTACGCCGGAGACGACACCATCGAAGGTCTGGTCCTGATGTTTGGCAATCCACTCTACCTGCTTCAGGCGAATACTTTCCCGTTCCGCCTCCTGTGCTTTTCGTTCCATTTCCGAAGATACCTGGCAGACATGTTTTAAATGTTTTTTCAGGGTGCGAATCCGCTTGAACCCGGGCTTTTCCGCGGCGTATTCCTTCAGGAGGCGATGGACGATCAAATCCGGGTAACGGCGGATCGGGGAAGTAAAATGGGTGTAATCCTTAAATGCCAGTCCAAAGTGCCCAACATTATTAACAGAGTAAACCGCTTTCATCATGGTTCGCAGTGCGACTTCCTTGATGAGCATCTCATCCGCGCCACCTTCAATCTCTTTGATAATTTTCTGGAAAGCCGCCGGGGTGATATTCTGGCGAATTTCAATTTTATGCCCGAGCGCATGCATAAAATTGCGAAACTTCTGCAGCTTCTCCATATCCGGCTTTTCGTGAATGCGATAGACGAATGGCAAAGGCGTGCGCTCCGGATCCGTCTCGCGAATATGGCGGGCTACGGTTTTATTTGCCATCAGCATAAACTCTTCGATCATCTCATTGGTATGCAGTGTTTTCACCGGAATGATATCCACCGGCTGCCCTTTATCATCCAGAATAAAGCGCACTTCCGGCGTGCTGAAATCGACTGAACCAGCCTCCTGCCGTTTACCACGCAGCATTCGGCTGAACTTGTGCATATCCTTCAGGAGCGCGGCAAATGGATCCGTGCTTTTTTCATCATCAATAATATCCTGTGCTTCCTGATAAGTGAAGCGACGCTTGCTGTTAATGACCGACTCAACGATGCGATAATCGACCACCCGGCCTCCGCCGTTAATTTCCATAAAGCAACTGAAGGTAAAACGATCTTCATGAGGCTGTAAGCTACAGAGTTTGTTGGAGAGATGTTCCGGCAGCATTGGCACAACCCGATCTACCAGGTAGATGCTGGTCCCACGATTCAGCGCCTCTTCATCCAGCGGTGAGCCGGCTTTCACAAAGTGACTAACGTCGGCGATATGCACGCCCAGGTAATAGTTGCCGCTTTCCAACTGCTTCAGGGAGATCGCGTCATCGAAATCTTTCGCATCGGGAGGGTCGATCGTGAAAATCATTTCATCCCGCAAGTCCAGGCGACGAGCGACTTCCTGCTTGCTGATATCGAGGGTCATTTCGGCGGTATTCGCTTCCAGCTGTTCCTCAAAATTCAGTTCGAGCCCATGGCCCATCACTACCGATTCGATATCCACGCCGGGGTCGCCGGGGAAACCGAGCACCTTCGTTATACTACCCTCCGGGTTTAATTCACCGGGCTCCCAATGGTCCAGCTGAACCACAACCTTTTGGCCGGTTTTTGCCTTCAGGCTTGCCCCTTCCGGGATAAAGAAATCCCGATAGACTTTCGGATTATCTGGAATTACGAAGCCATAATATCCGCTCTTTTTATAAGTGCCGACAAACGATGTGCGGGCACGGGACTTTATTTCCACCACCTGGGCTTCCTGGCTTTTCCCGCGGGAAGATTTAAACAAGCGGGCAGAAACGATGTCGCCATCCAATGCGGTATACAAATTACTGGCGGCGATAAAGGCATCTTCGCCGGTTTCCGGATTGTGAATAAACCCAAACCCTTTCCGGGTCATCATTACCGGACCTTCAAGGTCTCTTTTGGCAACTACTTTTTTCGGCCTGGGTAATCCGTAAACGCCGCCTTTCAGGCGAGCCACTTTACCTGCATCCACCAACGCGCCAAGCGCTTTCCGGTAAAGGTAGTAGTCGTCTTTATGGACATCCAGTGCCCGGGATATTTCTTTCTTCTTATAAGTTTTTCTAGGATTGTTTTTTAAAAATTTGACTATTTTTTTCAGATAGGGATTCTTTTCCCTGTTTGATTTCTTATGACTCATAAGTTACTACTTTCATTCTAATGTACTAATTTTAAGTTTTTTTAATTTTAGGGATTTAGGGGCTTAGGAGATTAGGGAATTAGGCAAAGCAACTCTGAATAACGCTGTTACAAATAACCAGCATCCCTCTAATCCCCTAATTACCTCATCCCCTAAGCCTTCCCTTTCCTCCATATAAGCGGCAACAATCCGCTCAATCTGTTGGTAATCCTTATGGATTTCGATATAAAAACCTTGCTGCCGGCACATTTCCCCAACTATTTTCGCCTGGTCATAACCGGTTTCCAGGAACACTGCTCCCCCGGTTTTTAATAATCCCTTTACAGCCGGCACAAACCGTTGGTAAAATTCCAGGCCATCTTCCCCGCCGTAGAGCGCCTGGCGAGGTTCGAATTCTTTCACTTCCGGTTCCAGCGCCGGCCAATCCTTCCCGGAGATGTAGGGTGGGTTACTCACCACAACATCAAAAGCAGTTTGGAATTGCGGCATCAGATTAAAGATATCCCCTGCTATCAGGTTAATCTCCGCATTATTTTTCCGGGCATTTTCTCCGGCGATGGCCAGGGCTGTTTCGCTAATGTCTACCGCTGTTACCGCCGCATCCGGAAAGAGGTGTGCGAGAGAAATGGCGATACAACCACTGCCGCTGCCGATGTCCAGAATCGTCGGCGCAGTCAACTTCTCCTCGCGTAGAAAACCGACGACCTTATCCACCAGGTGTTCCGTATCCGGGCGGGGAATGAGCACATCCGGCGTTACCTTAAACGGTAGCCCCATAAACTCGGTTTCCCCAAGAATATACTGCACCGGTTCCCGCTTCGCCCGGCGCTGCACCATTCCCCGGTAAGCGGCCCGCTCTTCTTTGCTCAGCACTCGCTCAAACTGTACATAAAGATCAATGCGCCGGCAACCGAGTACCTGCGCGAGCAATAATTCTGCACCTAATCTTGCTTCAGGAATATTATGGGAGGAAAAATAATCGATGGTCCACTTCAGGACCTTCTGCAATGTCCAAATGTCATTCATCTGCTAATTCTAGCCCGCTCTCCTGCAGGCGTTCCGCCTGATCCGCAATTTGCAATTCGTTAATCAGCAAATCCAGATCACCATTCATTACTTCATCCAAACGATAAAGGGTAAGATTGATCCGATGATCGGTTACCCGTCCCTGCGGAAAATTGTACGTCCGGATTTTTTCCGAGCGGTCACCACTGCGGATCATTCCCCGCCGCTGACTGGAAATTTCATCCATTTGCTTTTGCATCTCCAGATCATACAAGCGGGCTTTTAGTACTTTCATTGCTTTTGCTTTATTCTTCAGCTGAGATTTTTCATCCTGACAGGAAACGATTAACCCGGTAGGAATATGAAGGATTCTGATCGCCGAGTCGGTGGTATTCACATGCTGTCCGCCATTACCGGATGCCCGGAACGCATCGATACGAATATCAGCTTCCGGCACATCAATCGCCACTTCTTCCGCCTCCGGCAACACCGCCACAGACGCTGCTGAAGTGTGAATTCTTCCCTGGGATTCGGTGCTGGGAACCCGTTGCACCCGGTGCACACCGCTCTCGTATTTCAGGCGGCCAAAAGCGCCTTTTCCGTTAATCAGAAAGATAATTTCTTTAAATCCGCCGTGTTCCGCCTCATTAACGCTGATCAGCTCCGTTTTCCAGCGATTGTTTTCACAGAACTTCTCATACATCCGATAGAGGTTGCCAGCAAAAATACCGGCTTCATCACCACCGGTGCCAGCGCGTATCTCCAGAATCGTATTTTTAGAGTCATTTGGATCCGGCGGTACCATCAGGCGCTGAATATCTTTTTCCAACTGCTTAGACTCTTCTTCGAGAAGGCTTAAATCTTCCCGGGCCAGTTCCAGCAGTTCTTCGTCATCGCTTTCGTCTAGCAGACTGCGTGCTTCTTCCATTTGCCCGAGCACCGTTTCGTAACGGCGATATTGCTTGACAATGACCTCCAATTCGGAGTATTCCTTCGCCAGCTCGGTATACTTGGCATGATCGGAAGCGACGTCCGGATCGGCCATTTTTTCGGCGATCTTTTCAAACTTTTCAGCGATTTTTTTTAACTGGTCCAGCATGATGATATACTTTTAATTTTTCAATGGATGTCCGGATTTTAACTTTTAGATATTTCTGCCCGAACATATATGGTTATTACCAATAAAAAACGGAATACCCGTTAAAGCAAGGTATTCCGTTTTTTTAAATTTGAAAAATTCGTTTATCGGCGATCACCATATTTCTTCAAGAATTTCTCAACACGGCCAGCGGTATCTACGAGATGCTGTTTGCCTGTGTAAAACGGATGAGAAGAGCTGGAAATTTCAACTTTAACCAGCGGATACTCATTGCCATCTTCCCACTTGATCGTCTCTTTCGAGGTTGCGGTGGAACGAGTCAAGAACGAATGATCGGTAGAAATGTCCTTGAAGACGACAAAACCGTATTTGGGATGAATATTCTCTTTCATAGCCTTATAGCTCCTTTTTCTTTCAAATCGGGCAAAGATATAAAAAAAAGATTCCGAATGCAAGTGCCAAGTAAGATCGTTTTTAGCGGCTCATGCTATCCAGGAATGCATCATTGGAACGGGTGTTGCGCATCCGGCTCAGCAGGAATTCCATCGCTTCTATCGGATTCATTTCGTTCAACAGTTTTCTCAGCACCCAAACTCGGGAAAGTTCTTTCTTGGTAAGGAGCAATTCTTCCTTACGGGTACCGGAGCTGTTGATGTCAATCGCCGGGAAGATTCTGCGATCGGCAAGACGACGATCGAGGACAATTTCCATGTTACCGGTGCCTTTAAATTCTTCAAAAATCACTTCGTCCATCCGCGATCCGGTTTGCACCAGCGCGGTAGCGATGATCGTCAGGCTGCCGCCTTCTTCAATATTTCTCGCTGCCCCGAAGAAGCGTTTCGGATGGCGCAGTGCGTTAGAGTCCACACCACCAGAAAGGATTTTCCCACTATGGGGCACGACGGTATTGTGGGCACGGGCCAGACGGGTAATGCTATCGAGGAGAATCACCACATCCTTGCCATACTCAACCAGACGCTTAGCTTTTTCCAGCACCATCTCGGCGACCTGCACGTGACGCTCCGGCGGCTCGTCAAATGTAGAAGAGACGACTTCCGCTTTTACGTTCCGCTCCATGTCGGTGACTTCCTCCGGGCGTTCATCGATCAGCAGCACAATCATAATGGTTTCCGGATGATTATCGGTAATGGAGTTAGCGATCTTCTGCATAATTACCGTTTTACCGGCACGCGGCGGTGATACAATCAAACCACGCTGCCCTTTACCGATCGGGCTCAGCAGGTTCATAATGCGCATCGTATATTCTTTTGGATTGTTTTCCATATCCAGACGTTCGGTCGGATAGATCGGAGTCAGGTTATCGAAGAGGTTAGTATCCCGTTTCTTGTCGGGACTCTCAAAGTTAACCGCTTCCACCCGCAATAATGCAAAGAAGCGTTCATTATCTTTCGGGGGACGAATTTGTCCGCTAACCGTATCTCCGGTGCGAAGATCAAAACGCTTTATCTGTGAGGGGGAAACATAAATATCGTCGGGGCCGGGGAGATAATTGAACCGTGGGGAGCGTAAAAAACCATAACCATCCGGTAGCACTTCCAAAACACCTTGCGAGAAGATTAACCCTTCCTGAGTGGTTTGTTCTTCCAATATTTTGAAAATCAGTTCCTGTTTCTTCAGGCCGGAAGTACCCTGAATCCCCAATTCCTGGGCAACCTGGTTCAATTCCGCTATTTTTAGCGTTTTTAGAGATTCTAGATCAAGCATAATTCGAATTCCCCGTTTTGTTAGATTTGGTCGTTATTATAAAATTTTTCATTATTTTTTCTCAAGAAATGCCTCGGGTTACCTGAGGGTGGAGAGGCAAGGAAGTAAATTGAAGTTTTGTTGGATGAAGGAATATAAATTCCCTAACCGCTAAAATCAAGATAAATGTCCGTTCTTATGGTAGATTATCGGTTATTTTTTATATCCATTAACATGTTTGGTTAATATCCGCCTACAGCATCCGGAACAATAGCTATATGGCAGTATCTGACTTGTTCCAAATCAACCAGATGCTTTTGAAAGAATATCCGCCTTAGATTGGTATTTAAATCTCTCTGGCATCATTGCCGGCGCTTCCCCAAAATGGGCATATACCTCACCTGCCAAATAATGAGAGCCGATGAATAACCATAATTTCTCTGAAGCATTCTCCCGGTGAATCAGTTGTTTTGCCGCGGCAACTGAAGGTAATACTGATGCATCCGTTCCAGATAGACGCATTGCCTCCCGTAAGGTTTCCATCGGATAGGGTTTACCTGCCTGTAATTCTATGATATGAATGTTAGCTATTTGCTTCTTCAGGATTTTGGCAATCTCTATAGCATCTTTGTCCGCCTGTAAAAAGACAAAAGCATTAATTGCCGTTTTCGGAAAAAATCTCCGGAGAAATTCACAGGTTTTTAAAACACCGGCTGGGTTATGAGAAACATCGGCAATGATATTCGGAGATGTTGAAATTTGGTGAATTCGCCCTTTCCAGATAACCGAACCCAACCCGCTGGCGATATCTGCATCGCGGACCGGAAACTTCCCGCGAAGCTGCGATATAGCACTGACTGCCAGTAAAACGTTTTCCAGTTGGTGTTCGCCCGGCAAATTTAGGTATAAGTTTTCGTAAGAATTGTGACCGATCTGCAAATCGAAAAAGCTGCCATTTAATTTCATTTCACGAATATGATAGTGATTGTCCTTATTTATCACATTTATTAAAGGCGTTTTCCATGCTTTAGCAGCTGTGGAAAGTACTGACAGCACTTCTTTATTACGGTTATTGGTTAGGCAGGTAATGCCGGGCTTAATGATCCCGGCTTTTTCCCCGGCTATCTCCCGCAGGGTATCCCCCAGGTAATTTTGATGATCCATCCCTATCGGGGTAATCATCGACAACAATGGCGTCAGCACATTGGTGGAATCCAGGCGGCCGCCCATTCCGGTTTCGATTATTGCAATATCCACCTGATGTTCGGCGAAGTATTGAAATGCCAGGGCTGTTGTCACTTCAAAAAATGAGGGCTGCAATTCGTCGATCAGCGTACGATGCTTTTCGGTAAAACGGATCACCGTTTCCCGGTCGATCGCTTGATGATTAATACGGATGCGCTCGCTGAAGTCAACCAGGTGCGGAGAAGTATATAAGCCAACTTTGTAACCGGCTGTAATGAGAATTGAAGCTAAGATTGCCGCAGTGGACCCTTTCCCGTTAGTACCGGCAATATGAATAGAGGGAAACTTTTTTTCCGGACGATCAACGGCATCCAACAGGGCATTGATATTATCGAACCCCAGTTTGATGCCCACACGCTGCAAGGCAAACAGGTATTCGGTAATAGCTTGATAGCGGGATGCTGAAGACGGTTTCATTAAATAATTTCCAGAAATAAACAGATTGTCGGGGAAGGCCGGGGGTAAGTATCTTTCCTTATATAAATAACTCGCAGAAATATAAGCAGTTTTTTTAAAGTGACAAACTATTTTTAAGATTGTTGCAGAAGTTCCTGGCATTAACGCTATGCAGACTTTATTATTTCGTTCTGTAAGCCAGTCTACTGCCAGGCGGTTGATAAATCGGTTATATATTGACTTGATGTTACGCGCCCTTTTGAAGAAGATATCTTTTTCCGGATATATTATCTGGCAACTAAGGATTTGTATAGGCTGTTTACCCGCCCCGGAC
>JAUIFT010000689.1 GCA_030430345.1 Calditrichia bacterium
GCCAAAGCTACTCAGAAGCGGAGTTAACATCTGAATATCAATCCAGGTCAATCCCTCCCCGCGCATGTAGTTGACGGTTTCAATTAAGGCAAATTTTGAGGCATGGCTTTCCCGGTAATACATACTTTCTCCGGCGAAAAACTTTCCAATCCGCACGCCATATAAGCCCCCGACTAGCTGACCGTCCTGATTATAAGTTTCAAAACTGTGGGCATAGCCGGCCCGGTGAAAAGCAATATATGCTTCAATCATTTCGGGAATAATCCAGGTGCCGTCATCTTTGCGGTTTCTTAATTCTGCGCAGGCACTGATTACCGCGGGGAAATTTTCATTTACCCGGAAAGTGAAGTTGGCTTTCTTTAAGTGACGTTTCAGGCGGCGGGGAATATGAAATTCGTCAAAGGGGAGAATGGCGCGCATGGGCGGCGCAAACCAAAGCAGTTGACCATTGTCCATCGGCCAGGGGAAGATGCCGTTGCGGTAGGCAAGCAGCAGACTGCCAACCTCCAAATCACCACCAATTGCGAGCAAACCACTTTCAGGATCGGCAGTGGCCAGGGGAGGAAATTCGACGATCATTGTGCCTCGGTTTGACGATTGGAAAAATTAATCTTGCAATGATAGAATGTTTATAATAATACAAATGGAGGATCAATATCAATAGCTATTTCGAGCTTTTCTGAAGGAGAAAACCATAACGCTTGGCAGACGTTTTTCCGGTGCAAATTTTGTTGTTTAATGGATTATTCTTATTTTCTGGCTGGTGGGAATAAACGGAATGATTTTCCGGCCTTGTTAAAACAGGGGTGTTGATTCAGCGAACGGGGATTATTCCAGACAAATTACCCATTACAGCTAAAGGAGGCTTTATGGTTACGATTGCTTCATTATGGTTGCCGATTTTGGTATCGGCGATATTGGTTTGGATTGTCAGTGCACTGGTGTGGATGGTAATGCCGCATCATAAATCGGATTTTCAGGGTTTGCCGGATGAAGCGGGCGCCCGAAAAGCACTGGGCAGCCAGAAACTTGCACCGGGGCAGTATATGATGCCTTATGCAAAAACCGATGCGGAATTTAAAGACCCGGCGATGCAGAAAAAATATACGGAAGGTCCAGTCGGGATGATTACAATTATGCCCAATCAGGTACCGTCAATGGGGAAGAATGTTGGACTTTCTTTCCTCTTTTACCTGGTCGTCGGAATTCTGGTCGCATATCTTGCCAGCCGTTCGCTGCCGGCAGATGCATCTTACCTGAGTGTTTTCCGTTTAACCGGTACCGTTTCCTGGTTAGCTTATGGATTCGGCACAATTCCGGATGCGATCTGGTTTGGCCGTCCCTGGAAATTTATCTGGAAAAATATGGCTGATGCCTTTGTTTATGCATTATTAACTGCCGGGACTTTCGGCTGGTTATGGTCCTGATAGAGCCTTATTCGTATTTGCAGAATCTTGAGAATTAAAACTGCAAATGGGCGAATTTGCAGTTTTGCATATTTGCCCATTTGTCATTTGACTTAAACCGGAGTAACAATGAGTTGCCGTCAATGTGAAGGAATAGAACAGGAGTTCGGGGAAAAATATGTCCGGAAAGAGTTGAAGAAATATCGCAAAAAGGGTGTTTCGAAAACAACCCGTATGCTGCTGGATGCTTTACGCAAGGAAGGCGTGAAGAACTTGACACTGCTGGATATTGGCGGTGGCATTGGTGGTATTCAACATGCGCTTTTGAAAGATGGCGTCGCTTCGGTGGTAAATATTGATGCTTCCCGGGCATATTCGGACGCGGCACGCGAAGAAGCGGAGCGCCAGGGACATGAGCAGCAAATTGAATTTTTGCACGGCGATTTTCTCGCGATTGCTAAAGATGTTTCCACACAGGATATTGTTACCCTGGACCGGGTAATCTGTTGCTTCGATGAAGTTGAAAAATTAGTCGGTCTGTCAGCTGAACGGGCCGGGAAATTCTATGGGCTGGTTTATCCACGGGATGTTTGGTGGATAAAAAGCGGGTTCAATAGTATCAATTTTTTCCTGAAATTACTGAAGCGGGACTTTCAAACCTTTATCCATCCAACAAGCCTGGTTGAAGGTATTTTAAGAAAGAGTGGGCTGAACCGGCAGGTTTACTATGGCACTGCCGGTATCTGGCAAGTGGTGCTATTCTCCCGTTAATTGGAAAATTTGCCTCCGATTTCCTGTATGAGTGAAATAATTTCCGCTTTCTTGCCTATGCGGGCCATATCCCCAACAGTAATCATCTTCCCCTGAAAACGATAGCGTCGCGATAAATCCGTGCCGCCTTCAATGAGTGCCCGGGCCATATCCAAACGGATTTTTTGAATATTTCCCGGGAAGTTACGAACTTTCACCTGGTCAAATGAAAAACGGGTAGATCGTATGACAAATAAGAATCTAAAGCTGGAGCATCTCGATCAAACAGAATATATGCCGCCGCTACGAGAGGCTGTTCCCCGTGGTATTCAACACGTATTGGCCATGTTTGCCGGAAATGTTACCGTGCCGATCATTATAGCCGCTGCCGCCGGATTGGGAAGTGGTGATACAATATTACTGATTCAGGCGGCATT
>JAUIFT010000690.1 GCA_030430345.1 Calditrichia bacterium
GGCAGCACCATTGATGATCCCCATCCCGGCATTGACCGCAAGGTCCTGGGCGCCACCGAGATTGGTATCGACACTCCGGAAATAGTTTATCAACTCCTGTTCTTCCTTAACGATGCGATTCTTCAGACTATAGGCTTCTTTCGGCTTAAAATAGCTATGCTCGCCATACTCCCGGGCGTTGGGATAATCCGGGTCGGTTACTTTACCCCGTTCATCATATCCCACCGCGCCATCCAGAGTGCCTTGTTTGGTGTAACGGGGATTTATCGGAAAGGGAATAATATTCCAATCTTTGGGAATGTCCGGGTTGGGGCGAAACTGGAAGGAAACCAGGGCGAGATTGTGTTCCAAACGCAGCGCGAAAACATCTGCTGTTTCCGACTGCACCAGGGCAAAGCCCATATTGAAGGGTTGATAGCGCCGTTGCATGGCATTATTGAGTTTATTTTCCGGATCTTCCCAATTACCATTCAGGGAAACTTTTGTGCTCTTGGTAAGGTTCCGGCCTGCACCAACGCTGTTTTCGCTGGACCATCCGGCAGCGACGTCAAACTTTCCTTCGACACCAACCAGGACATTGACATCCGCTATCTCCTGAGCGGTGCCAATACCGAGTGGTGCGGTAATCAGGAGAACCGTCGTGTCTACACCGGCGGCGGCGGAAAGGCCAAATCCGGCATTCAACCCGCCCTCTTTTGAGGTTGCATAGGTATAACTGACATTTTCCGCTTCAACAACTTCGACAGCGGCGCTATTGGCGTAATCGAAAATTGCCGGGTCGATGGGACCAGCAGTGAGGTTTTCGCTGGGCACCGGAGGCGCGCCTTCCACAAATCCTTTTAGTTCGGGATTGAACTGCACCTGCCCCAGCCATTCAGTGACTAAATTCCCTACCTTAAAACCGGTAATCAAAAACCACTCGCCGTTGCGAATATAGCTGTAGCAACGTTTCAGGATACCGATCAAATTTCCCTCGGCATCGTATTGCATATCCCCATATTCCTGGATACCCGGGCGGCTGTGAATTTTCTCGTGGAAAGGTGTTTTCACTGCCAGAAGCGCATTGCGAACCGGGAAAGCATCATGAGAGATGGGCGCGTCGGAAACAACAAAAGCTGCCTGCCCGACCTGTAAATGATTGCCACGGAAGGAATGATCGGACAACTCCGAGAGTTCATCATCACCTTGCCGGTCAAAAGTATAATAGGCGATCAAATCTTCCTTTTCACCCTGGAGGCGATGAAAGAGGTTATCCTGAATTTGCTCCTGCGTACGAACGGTACGCCAGATGCGCATCTCTTCCAGTGTTCCCTTGAAAGCATCCTGAACAGAGCCATCCGATTTCAAACCAATGCCGAATCCCTGTGCCAGATGGGCGTTTCCCGGAGAGGCGACCTGGGCCGTTTCCAGATAAGCACCATTTAAGAGTATTTTAAATGCAGCGCCTTCCGGGTCCGGATTGCGCAACCAATTAGCCATATTGATTGATGCATGATTAGTGCCGGTAAAATCTTCCGCGGCATATCCCTGGTTTTCATTTAGCTTCCACCAGGAGATCAATCCACTCTCCACACCAATAATATTTTTACAGCTTTCCGCCCGTTCCAGCGCGCGGTTCCACACCCGCACTTCACCAAGAATTCCCCGAAACGGTGCTGCATCCCGGGATGATGCGCGCCCGATTAGTAACTTTCCTGAATTTACTGCCGGTTTTGGCCCACCGTATTTTTTCGTCAGCGCAACGGTTGTTTCGTAATTCTGTCCGTTCCATTTACAGATGTGGATTTCGATATGATCCCATTCCTCTACTTGCGGAACGCTGATTTCGTATTGTTCACCGTCTATCGTGCGTGTTTCCGTGACATCCCGTGATTGAGATTCATGTTTCCGGGTAACCGCAATCCGGTAAAAAATTCCGGTTTCCAGCCGGGTATCACTGGCTGAGTAGAAATAATGCCGCTTGCCGGTTTCATCCAGGAAAGTAAATGCCACCCGCCCTTCTTTCGTGACAAATAATGAATAAGCCGAGTTCTCCTGTCCCTTCGATAACAGCCCCCGGGGCTGAATTAAATCATCCATTTGGAAGAAGATTTCAAGGGTCAAATCTTTCCCCAAATCCAGAGAGGGATTATTTCCGCAATCCAGATATGCATCATCATTATCAAATTTCAAGGCATAAGCAGCATTATAAACAGCGGAAACATGATTCCATTCGAAATACGGTATAACTTCTTTCGTTTCCAGATAGATTTCGCTGAAGGAATTATTGATTTTATTGCCAATTCCAGCAGTGATGGCATATCCCGGCATCGCTGACGCTGTACCATGCGGCGTTCCGCGGACAAGGCCATGATTGTTATATGGAGAATAATCTTTTGCCAGGACGCGATCGAAATGCCAATATCCCATCAACCCTTTTTCATCGCCACGGAGGCGTTTGATTTGATGGTTGATAATTTCCTCCGCACTGCGGGCAACATTCCAGATCCGCACCTCGTCGATGGCACCGGTAAAGAACTTAGTAATGTTGCCACTCAAATATCGTGCGCCAATGAGTAAGGGCCAGGTATTTTCTCCCATATTGCCGGTTTG
>JAUIFT010000014.1 GCA_030430345.1 Calditrichia bacterium
CGGACTGCGCGTCAACATTACCGTTGATGAAAATGTTCGTTACTCCCCCTCCAAAATCGACGTCATCAATTTACGCAACAACACTTTCGACACCGTTGATATCGAAACACTCTTAAAAAATCACGGGCGTGAATATGAAGGGATCAATTCGATCGTCTCCGTACTGAAAGATGGCTTGTTACGCCTGCCCGGTGGCCTCGGGCCTGATTTTGAGAACGACAAACTAATCGTCACCTTCGAAGGGTTAAACACCCGCACAGACTTTCTGAAACAGATGCACGCAATTTTAACCGAGCTGGAAGAGAAGCTGGAGACCCCGGTAGATATCGAATTTGCCCACGATGGTAAACAGTTCTACCTGCTGCAATGCCGGCCGCAAAGCTATAATGTGGATAACAAACCGGCGGAAATTCCCACCGATATTCCCGCGGATAGAATACTTTTTTCCGCCAACCGTTATATTTCCAACGGTACTGTGCCGAACATTAGCCATATTGTTTATGTTGATCCGCAGAGCTATAGCGAAATTGCTACCCGGGAAGATTTACTTTCCGTTGGGAAAGCGGTCAGCAAGCTCAACCAGGTGCTTCCGAAACGCAAATTTATTCTGATGGGACCGGGACGTTGGGGCAGCCGGGGCGATATTAAACTCGGTGTTAGCGTCACCTACTCGGACATCAACAATACAGCAATGTTGATCGAGATTGCCCGGCAGAAGGGCAATTATACCCCGGATGTATCTTTTGGCACTCATTTCTTTCAGGATCTGGTCGAGAGCCAAATTCGCTATCTTCCCCTGTATCCGGATGATGATGAAGTTGACTTTAATGAAGCCTTCTTCAGCAATTCCCCCAATTTACTCAGCGAGCTTCTGCCTGCCTATGCCCATCTGTCCGATACCATTTGGGTGATAGATGTAAAGAAAATATCCGGCGATCTCAACTTACAGGTTCTGATGAATGGCGATATGGACCGGGCAGTCGGAATGCTTGGCGCGCCTATTCAGATGGTGGAAACCACGCCCACCCTGGCGAAAAAATCGATCGAGAAGCAACCCCCGCCGGCAGACGACTGGCGTTGGCGCCTGCAAATCAGCGAAAAGATCGCCGCACACCTCGATCCGAAAGTGTTTGGCGTCGAAGCGTTTTACATTTACGGCAGCACTAAAAACGCTACCGCCACGGCTGAAAGCGACATCAACGTACTCATCCATTTTAAGGGCAGCCCGCTTCAGAAAAGCGCTCTGATTCACTGGCTGGACGGTTGGAGCCTCGCCCTGGATGAAATTAATTACTCGCGCACCGGGCATCGCCACGATGGTTTGCTGGATTACCGGCTGGTGACCGATGCGGATATTGAGCGCGGCACCAACTATGCCGACAAGATTAATGCCGTTACCGATCGCGCCCGTAAACTGCCCGTGGGCACTTTTAAGCAAAAGAAGGCGCAAACCAAATAAGAGACACTAGCGTTATTCCAGGGATTTTTTAATAGCGTCTTTCAAACATTTCTTCCAGGGTCATCCCTTTTAAATCTTCAACCAAATTCACCAGATGTTTAATCATCACTGCCCACATTTTCGCGCCCTTTTCCGCAGTCGCCTTTGTGGGATCGCCCATAACGCCGCTGCGGGAAATACGATGGGTGTATGCATACCAGGAAACCCCGCGTTGCGAACTAAAATTCAAATAGCGGCTGGAAAATTTAGGTATCGACTTTTTCGCCTGCTTCATGTAAACCAGTTCCGGACGAACCGCCAGGGAAGTGCTCGTTTCAATTTCCCCGGCATGAACATCATTCGGGGTGTCAATCATATCATCAATATCCACGTCGCTGGTTTCTCCACTGTCCACACCAACAAAGATATGGGCGTCACGATTGATCATTTGTGCCGCAAAATTCAATGTCGGTCCGTTACCGCCGTGCCCGTTGATAATCAAGAGCTTTTTGATACCATTGCGCGCCGCGCTCATTCCAATATCATAAACGAAGCGGGAAAGCGTTTCGTTCGAGACGCTGAAAGTGCCGCGAAATTCATCATGATGATAAGAAACCCCGTAGGGAACTAAAGGCAGCACCAGCGGTTTCGGATCGCTGCAGGCCTCCGCGACCCGGCGGGCGAGGTAGTCGGCATCGAACGAATCTGTATCCAGCGTTAAATGATGACCGTGCTGCTCAATCGCGCCAACCGGCAGCAGGGCAACATCCACTTCCTTAAAACGTTCGGCGGCTTCCGGCCAGGTCATTTCCGCAAGCAAGTACCTGCTTTTCAAAGTATTTTGTTTCTTCATTGTTTTTTCTCCTTAGTCAAAAATGTTTGGTAATTCAATACTTGGGTCCGTTAAGGGAGAGAATTCTTCCCAAAGGTTGCCGATATATCGGGCTGCGCCATCCGCATGGGCCAGAAAAATTTTATAGATTGGCTCTCTTAAATCCCGCGGCAAGAAATTCATCGGGGAGCGTGTCTCCTGAAAACGCAGCTTCATGGTATAAGAATGAGGCCGTAGAATCGCTTTCTGATCCTCCGGGAGATTTAATTTTCCCCTCTCGTTGAGCATCCATAAGAGATGTTCTACATCTTCAGATTCCTGCTTTATTCCCTTTTGCATCAACGCCGCCAAACAAGCTTTTTGTTCGGCTTCCCGGTAACCGCAGCGGGCGGGATCGATGCCGATAGCGCTGAGCATACCGACGATTCGTCGGCACTTCTCGCATTTGCCGCAGGGGAACACCCGCTCCCCTTCCATATGAGCGGCATGGCAGGATACCTGGTGCGCCTGCAACTCCGGATAGCGCTCGGCAAGTGTCTTCTCAATCAATAACTCGGAAAGCGGGCGCAGCAAAGAAAACTGGGTAATCCCCCAATCCCTGTTGCGATAATAATAAGAGAGCGCATTATCAAAATACCGGCTCTGGTCAAACAGGCCACTGTAATGTTTGATGCCCTGATATTCCCCGAGCCAGGTAGAATCGTATTCGTCCCCGATAATTATTCTCCCAATGCCCCTTTTCCGCACCAGCGGCAGGATGCCAAAGAGAAATACCGCGACCGTCCAAAGGCGAATCGGGTAGATGTCCGCCCGCATGGAGGCAAAATTCTGCTTTACAAACGGGAGCTGGCGAAGCATCCAGCTAAAGATCCGGTCGCTGTTCATCCAAACCCGGGAAGTATGGGGAATATTATTTTTAAAATACCGGTAGGCATTCAGGGCCGTGAACCAGTGCCGCCCGGCTTCATTACCAAAAATTGCGTGTGTTTCATACCCCAGTTCATTCATGACCCCAAAGCTGAGCAAGCTGTCTTTACCGCCGCTGGAAAGAATCGCGCAGCGTTGCTTATCCGTTTCCCAGGCTGGCAGCTTCGTTGCATCAAAATCGTCCGGGCACTGAAATGTCAAGGTCGCCTGCAAATATTTTTCCTGCTTCAAAACCGGCAAAGCGGCGGCGGCCCCACTTAAAAAAGGATTGGGCTGCAGAAATTTATTTACGTAAATCTCGCAGGCGGTATTCTCAGCCATTTGCGTTAAAAAACGTTGATCGGTCTCGGTGTAGGGACCATGGAAAACAATTTCCCGGCAAAACAGTCCATAATTTAGAGCGACCTGCGCGGCTATCATCGCGGCGAGATTGCGGGAAGCAGGATCCGCCGGATCAAAGACCGCTTCCTCATAGCGAAAGACCAGTTCATTTTGCCGCACCTCACCGTTTTGGAAGACGCGGTATGGGGCGCTTAGTTTTTCCGGCCGCAATACTACTGGCCCGACTTCCAGACGGTCGATAACCATCAGCGCCTTAAACGGATTCTCTTGTTGATGATTATTCATATTTTCCTCCCGGGATAATTTCCCGACGTCGAATATCATTGAAAAATAAATTGCAACGCAGCGCTTCAGGCTTTCCGGCCGGTTAACACTACGACATAACGGTCATTTCCTAACGAAGATTTTCGATGCGATTCCAGCAATGCAGCCATTCCCGCCGTAGATGCCGGCAAGGCATGCAGTCCCTCTTTTTCCCGGAGTATCTTCGAGAGCATTAATAAATTTTTATCGCTGGCATTTTCCGCCCAGCCGTCAGTATTCCGCACTGCATCCAACGCGTAATCTCCGTCGATCGAGTGCCAGTTAATCAGCGGTTCATTAACGCTGGTTTCTTTAATTTTTTCCGGGGCAAGATCCTCACAATACGGTTTGTTCTTCAGATACGCCTGAACAATTGGATTTTTATTATAGGACGACCCTGCGACCATCCGTGGTACCCGCGATGTTTTCCCCCGGCGGTAAAGACTGAGAAATCCCCGGTAAATACCGGCAATGGTAGTCCCATTGGAAACCGGCACCGCAACTACCGCTGGCGCATCTCTTAATTCGTCGTAAATCTCGTAGGCAATACTGCCGTAAGCACGCAGTTGCAAAGCAGTATTGGCGCCTCCCGGATTGGCATCATAGAGTTCGTCTCTTTCCGCCCGTTGCCGGGATTGCACCACAGCATTTTCATAGTCCCCAGGCACGCGAACAATTTCGCCGCCCAGAGCCGTCATCTCCTGTACCCGCCGGGTGTGAAAGCTTTCCGGAATGTAAATCAGGCAGCGCAATCCCGCCAAGGAAGCCGCCAATGCCATCGCCACGCCGTAATTTCCGCATGTTGCCATGGTCACGCCATCATATCCACGGCGTAAGGCGTCCATCGCCTGTGCGAAGGCAATGCGGTCTTTTTGGGCACCGGTGGGATTTCCTCCCTCAAACTTGAGATACAATTGACGAAATCCCGCGGCCCGCTCAATATTTCGCGAACGAACCAGATTGGTATCCCCAACCTGGGAATCGATGATTTCTTCGTAAGCTTCCAGACGCTCTTCGAGCTCCCGGGAGGCATCGACCGCAATTGCCTGTTGTTCGCTGATTTCTTCCGAAATACTGGCAACTTGCCCTTCGGCATTGTCGAGCATTTCGATTAAACTCTTCAGAGAACTACCGTTCTTATCCGTCATCTTCAATCACTCCTTTACAAAAATAGTGGGCGAATATAATATAGATTTTTTTAAAAGAAAGGACAATTTTTCAGTGGCAAAAAAACTGGCGGGAAACAAAGAAGTAGGATGAAAATAGCTGTATTCTTACTGGTTTTTTTCAAGCAGGCGATTTAATTCCTGTTCGATATCAAACATGATATCTTTGTAGACGCCTTCCTTGAGGATCTTGATTTTTCCGGACTGGACAATTTTGTGCAGGCTTTGCAAAACTTTACTGATAAACTCTACCGTATCTTTGGCAATCACGCGAATTCGTTCGGTATCTTCTTTCTGATCGTCCTCCATAATCTGGATGGCGAAATACAGCGGCGTCAATGCATTGTTAATGTAGTGGTTTAAAGTCACCATGATCCGCTGAATGTTTTTCAGATTCTCCAGTTGGGCATCTTTCTGCTGAATCTGGTTCTGGAGGTCGATAATCCGTTGGATCGATCGCATTTTCAGCTGCATCTCCAGGGCATTATAGGGAACGAAAATAAAGTCGTCCGCGCCCATTTCAAATGCCAGCAGCTGATCAACAAAGCGATTTTTATCCATTATGCAAACCAGGGGAAGGAATTTAAAGGTGGGGTTTTTCTTGATCTTATCACAGATGTCGAACACATCATGCTTGGTGTATTCAAAATCCAGCAGGATCATATTATAATCCGGCTGATTATTGAGTTGCATAAAGGCCCGGGTGAAATCATCCAGTACGTCAACCGCAAATCCCTCCTTGGAAAGATCGGTTTGAATCGTTTTGGCTGTATTCTGATTATCTGAAAGTAGTAGTATCATCCCCGGGTATCCGTCAAGCAAACAGTTGTTTTCATATTAGCGAAATTATTATGCAAAACCAAGCAGGTTATTGTTATAACAAAAATGCCCTTACGATCTTGATGGAGGTCTAATGTTTCCATATAAAAAAATCAGCGGTAAAAAAACAAACAAAATAGCATAACTTTCGTTATTGTTGCAATCCATCCGGCAGTATTTGGTGTCCAAAGAAAAATGCCAATAAAGAAAAGAGGTCGCCTATGTTTCGCAACTATATCAAGATCACTCTGCGCAATCTTCGCAAGTACAAAGGATACTCCTTTATCAATATTGCCGGTCTGGCAATCGGACTGGCCTGTTGTGTAATGATCCTCCTGTTTGTGCAGCACGAATTAAGCTATGATAATTTCCATGAAAAGGCAGATGACATTTACCGGGTGAGCCGGGAATGGAAAAATGCCGATGGGGAAACCAGTCTGCATCTTGGTCATGTGGCACCTCCAATTGGTCCATTGCTCGCCAGTGATTTCAGCGATATTCAGGAAATGACCCGTATGTTAGGTTTTTCCGCCCTGGTGAGCCACAACGAGAACTTTTTTCAGGAAGACAATGTTTTTTTCGCCGAAGAAAATTTTTTCAAAGTATTTACTTTCCCCCTGCTAAAAGGAAATCCGGAGACTGCGCTTAGCGAACCGGGCACCGTGGTTATTACCGAGTCCATCGCCGAAAAGTTTTTCCCCGATGGAGATGCCTATAACCAAACTTTACGCTTCTTTGTACGGGGAATTGAGGCGGATTTCAAAATTACCGGGATTACCGCAGACGTACCGCTCAATGCCCATTTTCATTACGACCTTCTCGCCTCTTTTAAAACCTACGAAGCTTTTGGCACCGACCTGGAAAACTGGGGCAGCAATAATTATTCGACTTTCCTCTTAATGCCCGAGAATTACAACATTGCTAATCTGGCCTCCCAGGTCGATGGTTTTATCGGCCGTCATCATCCCAATGGTGAACAGGCGGTTGGCCGCACCACTCTGCACTTTATGCCACTAAGGGACATTCACCTCCATTCCAATCTGGATTCGGAAATTGAAGCGAATGGAGACATCAACAATGTCTATATTTTCTCGGCGATTGCCATTTTGATCTTACTAATTGCCTGCATCAATTTTATGAACCTGGCCACCGCCCGCTCTGCCCGCCGCGCCAAGGAAGTGGGGATGCGAAAAGTGGTTGGCGCTAAGCGCAGTCAGCTGATTTCCCAGTTTCTGGGGGAATCAATATTGCTGGCGCTACTCTCCCTGCTTCTGGCATTGGTTCTGGTGATATTTTTTTTACCGACTTATGAAGAATTCCTCGGATATTCATTGGCGACAAGCTTCCAGAACAACCTTCTGCTCGCTGCCAGCATGCTTGGCATCGCTTTATTTGTCGGCCTGCTTTCCGGTAGTTACCCGGCCTTTTTTCTCTCTTCTTTTCAGCCGGTCAGCGTTCTTAAAAAATCCGGAAAAGTGTCCGGCGGTGCTGCCGCGACCTTGCGGAAAACGCTGGTCGTTTTACAATTCTCGATCTCGCTGGTGTTGATGATCGCTGTCGGTATGGTTTACAAACAGCTCGACTACGTCCACAATAAAGACCTCGGATTCAGCAAGGATCAGGTGGTTGTATTGCCCTCCAGCCAGGAGATTATCAATCGTTTTCAATCCGTGCAGAACCGCTTGCTACAGCACCCTAATATCGAAGAAGTATCAATTGCCAAGCGGGTGCCAACCGGCCGCTTACTGGATTCCTGGGGCACCAACCTCAACTATGCCGGCACCGATGATCCGATCAATTTCCGAATTGCGGCGCTGGTCGTCGATCATGATTATCTCAATGCTTATGGGATAGAACTCGCGGCCGGCCGGAATTTTGACCGCGCGCTTGCCAGCGATTCCACCGAAGCATTTATCCTCAACGAAGCGGCCATTAAGCGCATCGGCTGGGAAAGTGCCGACGAAGCCATTGGCCAGCCGATGGGATACGGCAGCCGCAATGGCTTCATCATTGGCGTGGTGAAAGACTTTCATTTTGAATCGCTGCGGAATAAAATTTCCCCGATTTGCATGTTGATATCCAACCGCAGCCTCAACCAGGTTTCCATCAAAATGAATGAGAATGACACCGCTGGCACCCTCGCTTTTCTGGAAACGCAATGGGCTGAATTCCGCCCCAATTTTCCCTTCGAATACGAATTTATCGATGAACGCTTTAGCCAGTTATATGCCTCGGAAGAACGGCTGATGGAAATTTTCGGTTTCTTTTCGATCCTGGCGATCCTCATTGCCTGCCTGGGGCTTTTTGGTCTTGCCTCGTTTTCGGCGGAGCAGCGCACTAAAGAAATCGGTATTCGCAAAGTATTGGGCGCCTCGGTGGGCAAATTAATTTTGATGCTCTCCCAGGAATTTACCAAGTTCGTATTAATCGCGAATC
The DNA here is from genome assembly GCA_030430345.1 of Calditrichia bacterium. The sequence goes on from JAUIFT010000014.1 coordinate 8,264, forward strand.
TTATTGCCTGGCCCATCGCCTATTTTGCCATGAACAGCTGGTTGCAGGAATTTGCCTATCATACCGAGATTGCCTTTAGTATATTTATATTTGCAACGATTGCCGCGTTTCTCATTGCGGTATTAACGGTCGGTTATCAGGCGATTAAAGCATCGCTGGCGAATCCGGTCCGGGCCTTGCGTTATGAATAAGAAGTATTGAAGGGAAGATCAATGACAACTGCGGTGCTGCAGGAAATAGATATACGGGTAATAGTTGCAGGTTATCAATTGGCAGTGCGGCAGTTGCATCACGGGGAAAAAGTAGGCGAGTCCCGGCCGGTGCTAGTGTTCCTCCACGAAGCGTTAGGTTGTATTACTCAATGGCGGGATTTTCCGGAAGCACTGGCAATTGCCACCGGCTGTGACGCGCTGATCTATGATCGCCCGGGCCATGGACGGTCCGCGCCCCTGAAGTCCCCCCGAAAGCCGGACTACCTGACCCGGGAAGCGCTGGACATTCTGCCCGCTTTGCTTCAGGAATTAAACATCTCGGAAATTATTCCGGTTGGGCACAGCGACGGCGGGTCCATCGCCTTAATTTTCGCCGCCGCTTTTCCGGAAAAAACCAGGGCAGCGATTTGCGAAGCGGCCCATGTATTTGTGGAAGATATTACTTTAGCGGGGATTCGGGCTGCCGTGGAAAATTATTACCAATCCGATGTCCCGGAAAAATTGGCCCGTCATCATGGCAAGAATACTGAGCCGATGGTAAAAGCCTGGTATGAAACCTGGCTCTCTCCGGCTTTTCGGCATTGGGATATTACCAGTGTTCTGCCGCAAATAACCGCCCCACTCCTGCTGCTGCAGGGCGCCGATGACGAATATGGCACTACCGCCCAGTTGGATGCCATTGCCAATGGCGCACAAGGACCGGCTGAAATCCATCTTTTAGGGAAATGCGGGCACACGCCGCATCGCCAGCAGCGGGAAGCGGCTCTGGCAAAAATGACTTATTTTATTTCCGCCTTATTATCCAAAAATATTTGATTAGATCAGGGGGAAAAATGCCTTCAGGATACTCCGGTACACCGCTTCAGAAAAAGCTCGGCATCAAGCCGCTTTACCGCTTATATATTTTTCATCCGCCGGCCGATTACGCGGACACACTCGGTGCCCTTCCGGCAGACTGCCAGGTTTATTCGGATCTAAGTAAGTCGCTCGATTTTATCCAGGGCTTTTTTACCGAAGTCGCTGTTCTCCAGCACCATTTGGGAAAATTCAAAGCCGCCTTAAAATCAAATGGCATGCTCTGGATTTGCTGGCCGAAGAAGGCTGCGAAAATTCCCAGTGACCTAAGCCGGGATATTATCCGGGAGATTGGTCTGGCGGCCGGCCTGGTCGATGTAAAAGTTTGCGCAGTCGACGAGCGCTGGTCCGGATTAAAATTTGTTTATCGTTTAAAAGACCGCGCTTAGAAATTTCTCTGGATAAGTCGGTGAAGGATTGCCGGGAAAAGAAATTCGCCTATTTTTTCAATTTACATTTGACATCATACCGAAAAGCCTTTATCTTAGGCGGTTGATTGATAATAACGCACTATTTTAATAAAAGGTATTTATAGTATGGCACATCATAAGTCAGCGCTCAAGCGAATTCAACTCTCGGAAATCAGCCGGCAGAAAAACCGTTTTTATAAAGCACGTATGAAGACAGCCGTTAAGAACGTGTTGGCAACGGACTCGAAAGAAAATGGCGCCAAAGCATTAGTCGCAGCCTACTCTATTATTGACAAACTGGCAATCAAGGGAATTATTCCCAAGAATAGAGCAGCGAATAAAAAGGCGCGCCTCGCTCGCCATGTAAACGCTTTAGGGTAAGCTTCTTTCTTACCGCCCAACTCACAAGAAGCCGCATTAAGATCGTTTAATGCGGCTTCTTGTTTGTACTGAACAATCCCTTCCACTACTGCGGAAGTTATCTATTCCAAAATTCTGAATTTGGCAATTGCAGAAAGCAGATAGCGTTTTTACTGCCAGCTGCCGCGAATCCTTACACACCTTTCACTACCAGTTCCACTTCCACACCGTTGCCGTTGCGTAGAACCAGCTCACCGCCAATGCGCCTGGCGCGCATCTCCATGTTCATTAAGCCATGTCCGCTTTTTTCCTTAGCCTCCGGCAACCCTTGCCCATTATCGCTAATTTTCATCACAAAATTACCATTTATTTGGTCGATATTAACACTTACCCGGGATGCGCCGGCATGCTTGGCGATATTGTTAACGGCTTCTTTAAAGATCAAGTAGATATTCTGCCGCAAAGCGATCGGCAATTTCTTATGCATCTCAAGCCCTTCACAGTGGAAAGTGTAGTCGATGTTTTTCGCGGAAAAAAGCGTCGAGGCGAAATCGCGCATGCGATCGATTAAATCCTGCAGGCTATCATTACGGGCGTCTATGGACCAGACAATATCGCTCATATTTACGACCATTTCCCGGCTCATACTGCCGATTCTTTCCAGCAAGTGATTCTGCTCGCTGCTATCCGCGCCACTGCGAATCAGATCGGAATAGAGGGCGATTTTCGTTAGCGTAGAGCCAACATCGTCATGGAGATCGCTGGCAATTCGCACCCGTACCCGCTCGATCTCCAATAGCTTTGAGATGCGATAGCGGTGCAAGGCCCAAAGAATTGTCGCCACAATCAGCACCACCAATAAACGAAACCACCAGGTTTCCCAAAATGGTGGGGAGATTCGCAGGGGGATGGAGATGCCAGCTTCATTCCAGACACCATCATTATTTGCCGCTTTTACCCGGAAGGTATAATTGCCGGGATCGAGATTGGTATAGTTGACGAAACGGCGATTGCCAGTAAATATCCAGTCTTTATCAAACCCCTCCATTTTATAGGCATAGCGATTTTTTTCCGGATTAGTAAAATCCAGGGCGACAAACTCGAAACCGAAGAAGCGGTCTTCATGGCTGAGTTGAATCTCCTCACGAATTTGCAATGGGCGGCCCAGCAGCTCAATTTCATCGAAACGGCGAAAGGCAGTAAAAGCAATTGGGGGTGGAGACGGATTGTCCTGCACATTGGCCGGAAAAAAGCGGTTCAGTCCATTTACACCGCCAAAGAACAATTCCCCGCTTTTGCTACGGAAGCCGGCACTAACGTTAAACTCATTGCTTTGCAGGCCATCGCCGGCGTCATAATTACGAAATTGCTCTCCGGGCGGGGCATCCGGGGAAAAGCGGGAAAGTCCCCGGTAAGTCGCAATCCAGAGGTCGCCACTATCATCTCCCTGGATGGCAACTACGGTATTATTCGACAAACCATCGCGTTCCAGAAAACGGGTAAATTTACCGGTCATGCGATTCGCCGGCGTCAGCTGGGCAAAACCATGCTCCGTGCCAACCCAAAGATTACCGTCTGCCGTTTCGTACATACATTTTACCACATTCGCATTCAAAGAAGTATTATCATTAGGGTTATGCAGGTAACGAACACATCTGCCGGTTTCCGGATCGAAATGATTTAATCCGTTGGCGGTGCCAACCCAGAAGAATCCATCCCGGCTCTCCAGCAGTTGGGTAACACTATTGTCCGATAATGAAGCAGGATTGTCGGGATCATGAAAATATTTAGCGAATGATTCCCGCTGGCGATCGAAGAGGTTGAGACCGCCGGCAGTTGTCGCCGCCCACAGGTTTCCCCGGCTGTCGTCGAGAATATCATTTACCCGACTGCTGCCGAGGCTATTATCATCCGCTGGATCATGGGTAAATTGGGTAAATTTTTCATTCCGGAAATCGAACCGGTAGAGGCCTCCCCCAAAAGTGCCGACCCACATCGTGCCGGTATGATCGTAGCATAACGAATAAGCGAAACCGTCCGGGCCGCGGGAGTTATTATGTTCCAACAGATAAGCCCGGTACTCGCCGGTAGTCTGATTCAGCCGATCGACGCCTTCATTGTGCCCGATCCACAGTTCCACCCGGTCATTGTCATCTACTTCCCAAACGCTCAGGACGTTGTTGTGAGACAAGGTGTTACGGTTATGGGGATTATTCCGATAATGGACGAACTTACGCGACTTCAGGTCGATCATATTAATGCCACCATTGGTGGTTACCCAGAGGTTCCGGGATTGATCCTGATAAACCTTCCGCACGAAATCGTCGCTGAGACTTTCCTCATCAGTCGAGACATATTTAAAATGGTAGAACTTTCCGGTCTGCGGATTAAAACGATTTAATCCACCGCCAAACGTGCCAATCCAGAGGAAATGGTCATCATCTTCGGTAATACCAAAAACCCGCTTTTCGCTAATGCTGAAAGGGTCTGCCGGGTCCGGCAAAAAGGATTGGAAGGTTTCTGTTTTTCGATCGAAGCGGATCAGGCCGCGGCCATAGGTGCCCAGCCAGAAAGTACCGGCATGATCCTGAAAGACCGTCATAACGAAGTTGCTCGGCAGGCTCCCCGGATCATTCGGGTCATTCCGGAACCGCTTCAGCTGATCATTTTTCGGGTTTAGCCGCCCCAATCCACCGCCAATAGCGCCAAACCAGAGGAAACCGTCCTCGTCCTCAATAATAGCTGTAATCCGATTGGGCGGAATGCTATTCGGATTTTTCTTATCGTTCAAATATCTGCGAAAACGAATATTGTTCGCGGCAAGGTCTTCAGCTGTAACGACGTTCAAACCATTTTCGGTGCCAACCCAGAGGTTGCCGGCCCTATCCTGCATTATGGACCAAACGTCGCTATTACTGATGCTGGTGCTATCCGCTTCCTGATGATGAAAATGCTCAAATACGGCACGGGGGCGTCCCTTTTCTCCAACTTCCGTGCGAATTAAGCGATTTAATCCATTCGGCGTGCCCACCCATAAATATCGGTCCCGATCTTCGAAAATTACCCGGATGTGACTATTCGACAGTGAGGTGCTATCTCCCGGAATTTGTTTAAAAATTTGAAAGTTATGACCATTAAATTTATTCAAGCCGCTACCGCTGCCAAACCAGAGGAACCCTTCGGAATCTTGCAGTACGCTAAAAACGACGGTCTGGGAAAGACCTTCTTCAATAGTAATGCGCTTGATTTTCAGATTGGGCTGCTGACCGAAGGTTAGGCTGGTAGGCAGGAGCGCTATCAGCAGAATGAAGCAGTAAAGTTTTTTCATAAACAAGCACTGTTTCAGTCGTGTTTAAGGTTTAAGCCAATTGCTATGCCGCTCCCGAAAAGGGATGCAGAACAGGTAAAACGATGTTCAGCGTTACGCCCTTAAGCATTACTGCTTGTTGCTCAAGCAATTATTTGCTTCCAAAAATTGCTGTATTGATGCGCGCATTTTTTTCATCATCTTTGGCAATGCCAATAACCAGCTCAAACGGTTGGCTTTTTGGCGGCAAGCAGAATTGATCATTGCAGGCCTGATAATATACTGCCCCTTTGAGAACCATTTCCGTTTCTGAAAAAAATTTCGGAAGAATCACGCTACCGTAGACGACAACGGTCTCTTCGTATACCCGCATCGGCTCTTCCGAGAAATCAAACATTTTTTCATCCGCCTCCGGATAGTCGAAAGCGCCAAAGGTGATCTCGGGAAGGCTGTCCATAAAAACTTCGGTGGGGATCAAAAATTCACTCAACGGCTGATTGCCATTGATGTGCCAGGGTGTGTGGACAACAATTTCCACAGCAATTTTGTTTTCCGCACCGGGCACCAGTTTTTCGTTCGCACTGAGCAAACGGGCATCCAGCACTTTCGGTTGGGCGAACAAG
>JAUIFT010000015.1 GCA_030430345.1 Calditrichia bacterium
AGCGGATATCCGATTGAACCTTCCCGTTTAATGCAACACCTTCCTCCAGGGGGACAATGTTGCGGATTTCATCCAGATTCAACTTCCCCTTAACGGATGCATCGAGATAAGCATCGGAAACCGGTGTTTTTACCAGCGCCTTTATATCCAGCGGTTCTTTGAGAATTTCCAGGTGTAAATTCTTCAGGTCAATGATGGTCGCATCAGCATTGGTGCCGGGATTTTTGGCGGTCAGAGCAATTTGCACATTTTTCACCGGTGTGGGCAAATCGGGATATTGGAATTCGCCATCCTTTACAGTCAGGGCAAGATCAAATGACGGCACTTTTTCCCCTGCCAGCAGGCCATTAATTTTCCCCTGCAAACTCATTGTGCCATCTGCCTGTAATTCACTAAAATCCTTCCGATAGATATAAGGCACCATCGATAAGACACTTTTGAAAGCTGCCGTGGGCGTATCAAAGGTTAAGTCCATTTGATAACCGTCGCCTGCTTCCTGAACGCTGCCATCAAAATTGACGGCCAGATCATTCACCCGCAATTCATTTTCACGAAAGGTGAAACGGCCGGTTTCCTGATCAACATCAAGATCAAGTTTTGCCTGCACCCGGGCATTATTTAGCAAAGGGACGTTTTCATTGCGGATGAACGCATTCGCAATATTCACCGTGGTACTGACCAACGACCGGGCAGCGCTAAAATCGCCACTACTATTTACGTTAATGCCTTCCAGGGAAATCAACTGACCGTTGCTGCGATCATCGACGACAATGACGCCATCGAGCATCTCATAGCGCTGCATGGCCAGATCCGCCGCCGGCGCCGCTGCGGTATCGCTTGCTGCTGCTGTTTCTTCGGCCTTCAGGATGTCCCAGTTCGTGCGGCCATCCTCCAAGGTTTTCAGAGAGATTCTCGGCTGATCCAGTACCAGGGCATTAACTTCGATCGGTCCGTCCCCCAGCACACTAAACAGGTTTACGGCAAACTGGAACGCGCGCATGCTCAACAGGGTATCTCCATCGAATGGCGCCTGATTGACAATGGTGAGTTCTTCCAACCCCAGGGACAATTTCGGAAATTCGCGGATTAAACTGAGATCGGCGTCGCTGAAATCCAGCGATGCATTCAGGCTGTTATTCGCCTCGGTTTTTACCATTTCGATTAACTTCCCTTTAAACAACACCGGTGTTAAGACAACGGCGGCCAGCAACAGCAATATCAGCGTGCCCAGTATAATTATTAGCTTTCTCATATTTCCTCTGATTGATGACTTTTCAAATTCTTCTCTTTATAATATACGGCTGGAGCACCAACTCCCCTCGTGCCATTCAACGCAGCTGACTAAAAAGCAGCTCCAGGTTCGTCAATAATTTGCGGTACCATTCATGATATGCCGCCGCATACTTTCGGGCAGCGGCTTTGTCATCATTGATAAACGCACTACGCACATCTTCAATCACATCCAATTTTACCACCGCCGGAATTGCCTGCTTAATATTTAACCAGGCAGCATCCCGGAGAAGTCCCCGTTCGCTCAGCACATCCTCCAGCTGCTCGCCAAAATTTTCATTATCCCGCCGGTAAAGCAGGCTGCGGGCAACTTCGATCTTTTCCCGTAGATCCTTTTCGCGGTACTGGGCAGCGACATCCGCCCAATAATCTTCCCGAAAATCAACGACTTCCAAGCCCTGAAAATCAACTTCCAGCGGTAAAAAAAGATGAACCAGTTTATGCTTAATCTGGGTAATATCCCGCGACGGCTGATCCTTGTAAATTCGCTTAAACAAGCTCAAAAAAGCCGCCGGGCAATTTTCCGCCTGTTTTTCAATATTATGGATCAGCTGCGAAAAGAGAAACCAGGGCTCTTTTTCATCGCATTCGTGAGAATAGCCGACACTCACCACCCGCGACTTCTCGAAACATTTTTCCGCCTGCTGAACCACATCGTTGCCATGATGAAAGGCAACGGCGATCTTATGCCGGCTCTCCGCATCAACGATGTTTGCTAATGCATTCCAGCTTTCATCGTTAATCGGCCGCTCTTTATGAATGGCCAGTATTTGCTGGGCCTCCGGCCGAAAGCATAAAAAACTGCCAGCGCGATCAAAGCGGGAAAGACTTGATTTTAAACGATTGCCCCGTTCCTTCCGGGCAACACCACTGCATAAATCCTCAGTATAATTCGTAATGAAAACAACTATTTTCATTTTAGAATCCCCCGGGCAGATAATAGTTCCTGCACCAGTTCATATTTGGATTTCAGTCCTTTGGAAGCAATCCAGTGCTCCACCGCGGTAAAGCCGATGAAAGGCACGGATGCATCTTTGGGAATATTAACCGGAATGCCTCGTCCGGAATGCACAACAATTCGCCGTAAAAAGCGGCAGTCTTCCTTCATGGATTTAACCCAGCGCCGTAGCTCCTCCGGACTGCGGCAGCCCATTTTGTCTAATACCCCGGCATGGATAGAAACAATATGATGGCGGCCCTCCTGAATGCACTGATTGATTTTTTCGCGGTATTGCAATGGCGATTCCCCGTCCGGTTTGCGTAAATCGAGCGTATTTTGCCGGAGAATATAGATCTGCATCATTTCCAGCCAGTCGACCGCCTGCACGCCTCCTTTCCCAAAATCCCAGCGTTTATCATATAAATTCAGTTGAAGGCGTTCATCGATAATCAGCACCCGTAAAAAAGCGGCGGTAATATTACTGAGGATCAAGTGCTTTTTGCGATAGTCATGAAACGGTGGATGAATCAGCATCGACAGGGTAGAAGAACCGCCTTCATAGGCTTCATAATACAAACGGTCAAAATGCCGGCAATGCTGCTTAACTTCATGATATAATGCCCCGTGCCGGTCGAATACTACGACGAAATCATCTCCGAATGTTGGCGTTAAATTTGTGCGAAGTTCGATCTCCAGGCCGCAGATATTCAGCATCTCGGAATTTCCGTCTGCTGGCAAAAAATCTTCGATCAGCTGGGTATGGCCGGTGTCTTTGATAAAAAAAACTACTTTCCGTTGATGAATACCGATATTTTTCAGGAATTCCGCTTCTTTTTCCAAAAGGTAGTTGTAGATTGTTTCATCGTCATTGGTGTTACTTTTTTCCGGATCATTGCCGGGAAGCGCCAGCATTAAAGTTTCTCCGATATCTTCCCGGAATTTTTTCAAGCCGGCGTTAATCGGTTTCAGCTTTGCGTATTTTGGTGAGATGATGCAATACTCATGGGGAATCAGCGGAGGCATGGATTTGGAAACAAAAACGCCGCGGGAGGCCATGCGCATTTTCATATTACTATCCGGCTCCTTGCCAACCTGGACAAAAAGCAACAGTGGTTTCAGAATTTTGAAACGATATTCCAGAAAACCATTGCGCACCTCGCAGCAGAGGATGCTGCAGCCCTTGCTCTGAATTTCCGACACCGGAAATCCTCCAAGATGGGCCGCGGCAATGAGCATCTCTTTTACGCCCCATCCTTCCGGAATGAGCATGCCGTAATCATCGATCAGGCCGTTACTAAGAATTCGGTTGATGCTTTCCCCGACGTCATTTTCTTCCCGGACATCCAGATACAAAGAAAGTTCATAATAAACGGTATTGGGCAGATCCTGCAGTTCGATCACCATTTTCAGCGGACGGCCGCTAATCGCCCTTTTTTGAATATGCTGATTATGCTTCGCCAGGTTGCGCAGGTAATTTTCAAGTATAATGTAAAACGCCTGGATATCCAGATATCCGCCCAAGATACCCACGGAAGGAATCCGGGAAATTTCATCGGCGCGTTCCAGTTGCTCATCTTCATAAATAAAGAAATCGCGGTTCAGTAACAGTGATTGCGGCTCGCTGGATTCGCCGTTTCTGTAAACAACTTCCCACTGCAAGCTTTCGATGGAGAAATCCGGCACCTCGCTCTTCAGCAACCCTTCAATTAAGCGGGTATTCGCGGCAAATGGCTTGATGACATCAACAATCAGGTTAACTGATTTAGCCATGGATTTTCTCTCCAATAATTGGTGATTTCCGCGAGATAATCCATTCGCGCTTTTAAGTACTCGATTAACTTCACAGCATCTTCCGCTTCGTGTTCGTCTATCGTTTCCTGCCGTTCAATCTTGTTCCGAATATCGTTGGTGAGGTAGGCAAGTGAATGACTGCCGATATTGTGGGACATATTGCGGGACATAATCGCTGCAATCGTCGAGCGCAAAGCGTAGAGCACATATTCCTGCCGGTACAAGGCAAAGTGGAAAATGGAAAATACCCGGTTGACAATCTGTGTTAAAACAAAATATTCCCGTTCTTTCAGAAAATCATCAAACGCACAGACGATACCGCTGACGGCATTCTTTTCCAGAAAGCGGGCGGGTATGTAATAGAGACTTTGCCATTTTTCATCAAAGAAACGGTTCCAGATTAACGAACGGCAAAGCAGTTCCGGGGTAATAATTTTATTTCCCTTATCACCATCAGCCGTGCGAAAATTGCGATCTATTTTTTCCGCGGCATCTTCAAACAAGCGCTGCCCGCGGGGATGGGTAAGTATTCGCTCCGAAAGCAGCTGAATGCGAGAGGCCAGCTGCCCGAAGATCACTTCCCGGTTATGCACTTTATAACAATTCAAACTGATAAAACGGTCGAGATCTTCAAACAATTCAGTGATGTCTGGCAGTTCATTCAACGGATCAAAACTGATTACGACCGGGGCAATCTCTTCCGGAAATTCCCGCTGAATATTCAACGGACGCTGCTTATCCCGCGACCAGGTAAAAACCAACACTTTATTTTTGGTATGATCCTGAAAAATAATTTCCGTCATCGGTTCGATGAATCCCTTTTCCTGAAACTGCTCGGAATCGAGAAATCCCCCGATAAAAAGATAGCGTTCTTTCGAAATACGATGGGAGCGGTAGTCGTAGAGAAGGTGATATGATTTGCTGAGATTATTCCAGAGCAGGAACGCCATCCAGTTGCCCATAAAAGTATTCAGCAAAATGGGATCGACCAGCGGCTTAAATGCGCGCCCCAATTCGCTGACAACTCTCTCGGGGTGATGGAAGAGCTCACCGATATTGCGATAAAGGAAATTCCCATCCTCTTTCTGCATCAGTTCGGCGAACTGCATTTCCACCGTCTCAAAACAATCGATCAACTTTACGGAGCGCTCGTCTCCTTTACCCATGGTAATTCCTTTGGTTTAAATCTGGATAAATCTATTATTGCGGAATAACTTAATTTCTCGCTTACTCGTTCTCCCACAAAGTGATTCCTTCGGAAAAACTCCGTTTTGGGAACCAGGTGTTTGGCCCCTTCGGCCCATAGCCTAATCCCTGTCCTTTAATCCTTATAAATTTTCACCACAATTTTGCCATCGCTTTTCACAAATCCGCGATACATGCCCGGGGTATTGAATGGCATGGCAACATTTCCATCTTTGTCGATGGCAATAATCCCTCCACTGCCTTCTCTTTCCACCAGTTTTTCGTTAACGACATGATTGGCTGCTGCTTCCAGACTCATCCCTTTATAAGCCATCAGTGCGGCAATATCATAAGCGACAACGGAACGGATAAAGTATTCCCCGTGCCCGGTGCTGGATACTGCGCAGGTATTATTATCGGCATAGGTACCGGCGCCAATGACCGGGGAATCGCCGATGCGGCCGTAGCGCTTGTTGGTCATTCCGCCTGTTGAGGTGCCTGCTGCCAGATTGCCGTCTTTATCCAATGCCGCGACGCCAACGGTGCCGAATTTAAAATCATTCATTTCCGAAGGTGTGTCGATTGCCCCCTGAGAACTCTCTTTTTCTTTGGCCCGTTGCAATTGCTTCAGGCGGCGCTCGGTGCGAAAATAATCGGCGTCAACCATTTCCACCCCGTTTTGCCGGGCAAATTCCTCCGCCCCGCTCCCGGACATCATCACATGCGGGGAATTTTCCATTACCAGGCGAGCGGCTGTTATCGGATTTTTGATGTGTTTGACACCGGCAACCGCACCGGCATTGAGTGTTTCACCATCCATGATCGAGGCATCTAATTCGTTCGTTTCCTCACTGGTAAAAACGGCGCCTTTACCGGCATTGAACAGCGGGGCATCTTCGAGGATATGAATTGTCGCCTCCACTGCATCCAGGCTACTGCCACCGCTACTCAAAATTTCATAGCCCTTTTTTAATGCTTCCTCCATCTTGGCCCGGTATGCGGCTTCTTTTTCCGCGGTCATATTCTTTTTCAGAATTGTTCCCGCACCTCCATGCACAACCAAACCAAAGTTATTGGGGGATGATTGCGCTTCCGGCGTAGAACAGCTCAAGAAACACAGAGCGAGAATGGTGGAGATAATATACATAATTGAATGAAGAACTTTCTTAATGGAAGACTGGGGCATTTTATTTCTCCTCTTGTCGAATGGCGTCATCTTTATAAATATAAGCGGTTTGCTGCGGATTTCAAATAATTATCGGGAACCCCAAATAGCAGAATCGGTTTGGAGAAAACCCGCCAAATCCGTACCTTTATTACCTGTTTGACGGGACAATCTGGGAAGTATTCAATCATATCTTACATCTTAACCCATGGAGACACACGATGAGACCCTTTCAGGAGATTTTCCGCAGGACAGTTGCTTTTACTGTTCTTGTATTCGTTGGATTATCCATTTCCGTATGGGCGCAGTTAACCCCGGAAATGATTGTTGAATTAAATAGTGTTCGGCAGGCCGCCATCTCCCCGGACGGCAAAAGTATCGCTTATGTCCTGAGTGTTCCCCGCACTGCCGAGGAAGCCCCGGGACGCTCCTATTCCGAAATCTGGCTAACCGATGTGAAAGGTGCCAGTCCGGTACAATACACTGGAAAGCCGGTTAGCGCAAGCAGTGTCAACTGGTCCCCGGACGGAAAACATCTCTATTTCCTTTCCAAGCAAACCGATCGCAATCCACATGCCCAGGTGTATCGCATGCCGGTTGCCGGTGGCGCCCCTGCCCTGATAACCGAATATGAAAATACAGTTAGCAGATATGCGCTTTCTCCTGATGGCAAATGGCTGGCCTTTATTGCGATTCCCGCCAAAACTGCTGAGGCTCTCGCCGCGGAAGCTGCCGGGCAAGACTGGATCATTCCTGACAGCGATCCAATCAATGCCGGTCTCTGGTTACAAAATCTGGCCAGTGGCGAAGTGCGGCGCTTAACGGATAACAGTCATTATGTTCGCAACATCTACTGGTCCCCGGATAACAACACGATTGCCTTCCGCTCTACTGCCACGCCGGCTGTCGATGAAGATTATGTTTTCAGCAAAATTTCTACGGTCAAAATCAGCAGCGGCGAGGTGCAGCCATTGTGTAAAACCGAAGGTAAGCTTGGCGCGATGGCCTACTCTCCCGATGGCAGCCAATTTGCCTTCCTCGGCGCGGTAGACATCAGCGATCCGATTGCACAAAGTCTTTTCGTGGTAGCGGCGAGTGGCGGCACACCAAAAAATCTGATGGAAGGTGCGGAGAAATCCGGCAGCGCCCTGGCCTGGCTGGACAACGGCAAAATTGCCCTGCTTGCTAACGAAGGCTGTGTGAGCAGCATTGACATTGTCGAAGTTGCCAGCGGCAAGATGAAGTCTGTTTATAAAGGCACCCCGATTGTTAATAGTATTTCAGTGCACGCGAAGAGTAAATCCTTCGCAGCGGTTGCTCATACTTCCGCCCATCCTTCGGAAGTATTTACCGGCAGCCTGAAGAATGGCAAGATGAGCAAAATGACCAATCATAATCCGCAACTTGCCAACGTTCGCCTGGCGAAAGAAGAAGTGATCGAGTGGCAGGGTGCCGATGGCTGGCGAATTGAAGGCGTTCTCACCTACCCGCTTGACTATGAAGCCGGCAAACGCTATCCGCTCGCGCTCCAAATCCATGGCGGCCCGGAAGGCGTCAGTCAGAACGGCTGGAGCACCCGTCCCACCTATCCGGTGCAGTTGCTGGCAACGAATGGCTATATGGTATTGCAACCGAATTACCGGGGCAGCGGTGGCCGGGGCGTCGCTTACAGCAAGGCGGATCATGACGATCTTGGCGGGAAAGAATTCGCCGATGTCCTCGCCGGCGTCGATGCCCTGGTTGATCGCGGTATGGTAAACAACGACCAGGTCTGTACCGGCGGTTGGTCCTATGGTGGTTATTTTTCCGCCTGGGCGGCAACCCGCCACAGTCAACGCTTTAAGGCTTCCATGGCGGCAGCCGGGTTGACTAACTGGATCTCATTTTCCGGCACCACGGATATTCCGCACGAGATGGCTCTGGTGCACTGGAATTCCTACTGGTATCAGCAGCGCGATCTTCATTGGGAGCGTTCCCCGCTGTATCACATCCAGAATGCCCAAACCCCCACGCTGGTTGTCCATGGCATGAAGGATGACCGGGTGCATCCGGAGCAAAGCATGCAGCTGTATACTGCCTTGAAGCACAATAATGTCGATACCAAACTGCTATTGTATCCGCGGGAGCCGCACGGCCTCACCGAGCGCGCCCACATGCTTCATTACATGGATACGCTTATCAAATGGTATAACAAGTATGTAAAAGACGCGGGTAAGGACGAGATGCGTGCGAAAAAGGTAATTAACTAGGTTTACAGAACTTGTTATTGCGAGGCGTTATTTACCGAAGCAATCTCATGAGATGCATCTATAAAGAGATCGCTTCGGTAAATAACGCCTCGCGATGACAGATATTCGCATTTCAGTACACCATCAACACATCCTTGCAAGCCGCCTTCCTTTTCTATACATCTGTTTTCCAACACATTCAATCATCAAACCCCCTTTTTCAAAAAAATTATTTTCCTGCTTGAATTTTTTTTGGAACCTTCATATACTACACGCGTAGAACTACACGTGTAATATTTAAAAACGTGACTAAAACCAGGAATTCCGATGCCAAAAGACAAAACATTAAGCGAACTGCAAATGGCGATCATGCGAGTACTTTGGGAACTGCAGGAGGCAAGCGTCTCGGAAGTGCATAATACCTTGATTCAGCAAAACCGTGAACTGGCGCCAACTACGGTATCCACAATGCTCTCCCGCCTGGAAAAACGCGGCTTGATTTCCCATCGCACCGAAAGCCGTCAATACATCTACAGCCCGCTGGTATCGGAGACTGAAGTGCGCCGTTCCATGGTCCGGGATCTGGTCGGGAGATTATTCCAGGGAGATGTTGCCGCAATGGTCAGTCATCTGGTGAAAGAGTCAGATATCGCTGATGATGATCTGGAAAATATCAAATCATTAATTGACGAAAAAGAAAATGAGGAGCAGCAAAAATGAATGAGTTGCTACTGCCTGTTTTCACTTCAATAAATCCAATTATTCCCGGCTTTGTCACCTGGCTGCTCACTTATGCCATACATAGCACTCTGTTAATTAGCTGTATCTGGTTGGTTACCATGATCCTCAACCCCCGTGATCCCGGATTGAGAAACACCCTTTGGAAAGCAGCGCTGCTTGGCGCAATTCTCACCACTTCCCTGCAATTATTCAGTGGGCTGGAGCCGGTAGGCGGCAAACACTTATTATCTTCAACAACGGAGATGGATAATAAAGCGGTACTCAGCAAACTAAGAGAAACGGCGCAATTAGACGCATCCCTGGCAACTGCTTTGGATTCCTGTAAAACGTCCGCCACCTTCTTTGACAAGTGCACCGTTCCCAATGCCCCGAAACAAATCCTTAGCAGTAACGGTGTTTTTCAATCCAGCAAAACTGGTGATGTTTTCCAAAGCCAAAGCTGGTCTGCGAAACCGGATGGGCAAAATGGTGGCAATCACCTCAGCTATTCATTTAGTTTTTCCAGCGACGAAGATGTAAACCAACGCCCGGCAAAACCGAACAAAATTACGATTAAGCGGCAGGCGATAGATGCTTTCCGGGATCACTCACAGGGAACGAGCCTGAAAATGCATTTACCGGAAATGGCCGAAGTTCTAAGTGATTCGATTTCTGCCCTTGGCATGTTAATAACAGATTTACCAGAAGATTCCCTTACCGCCAGTGTTGCGCTTTCTTCTTCATATTTTGTTTCTTCCGATTCATTTTCTGGCGGCCGGGCAAATGCGATTTCCGGAATGCCTAGTCAGCACATTTCTTTGAAAAAACAAAACGGTTTTCATCAGATTACTTTATATGATTTTAGCTGGCTGCATTGGGTAACCATTTTCTGGTTGTGCGGCAGCCTCTTTTTTGGCTTTCGCTATTTTCTCACCTGGAAAGCACTTCGCAATTTGTTAAAGGACCGTCAACCATTAACCGGCGGACCATTATCTACGCTGGCCACTCAGCTGGAAAAAAAGGCCGGACTCAAGCGTCCTGTTCAACTTTCCATATCCGCAAATATCAGCAGCCCGATGGCGATTTCATCCCGGGAAATATGTATTCCCAGCCGGGCCCTCAATGAACTGAATGCCGAACAGCAGCAAACCATGCTCGCTCATGAGATGGCGCATATTGTTCGTCGCGATCCGCTCTGGCTCAAATTTGCAGCGATGTTGGATATCCTCTTTTTCTTTCAGCCGCTAAATCGCTTTGCCCGGCGCGGGTATCAGGAGAGCGCCGAATATCTTTGTGATGACTGGGCGGTGATGCATACCGGACAGCATATCAATCTTGCCCGCTGCCTCACCCAGGTCGCTGAATGGCTAAAACCGGCGGCGAGCTATCGCTATGCCGCGGCCATGAGCAGCGGTGGCTCTGTGCTAAAACGCCGGGTGGTGCGAATCCTCGATGATTCCCCGCAAACCCGGGATTCCCGGAAAAAACGCTGGCCGCTGCTGGCCATATTTTCCTTATTGCTGCTGCTCACCTGGTCTGCGCCTTTGGTTTCCGCAGATTTCGTGCAAGGAAATATGTATATCTTTATGATGGACAGCGTTAACATCACCGACAATCTGCCTTCGGAAACAGCGCGAAAAATCTGGGTAAATACTGCGGAAGGATCGTTGCAGCCTCTCGGCAAACAACCGAAACAGTTTAAAGTTAAAGTAAGCAGGCAGGCAACCGTTAATGGTTTTCAACATACATCCGATGGCAAAACAGGATTTGCTTTTAAAACTATAACGAACTAACACAAACCCACTTGAGGGACGTTCTAGCACTTTATCCTGAGGATGACGCTGATTCACCTTTCTCAGGATAGACAACAGGATAACTACACCTTTTTAGCAAAGAATTATTACCGTTATTTATCCGGAGTGGTGTTTTCCAGCCACTGCAACCGGTGAACTATGTACTTGTAAAATTTGATCTAACGATTCACAAAAAGATTATCGCGAGAAGACCTCCTATGATGCTGCATCTTCCGGGCATCAGGGATAACGCAAAGTCTGACAGATAATTTTTGTCCAAATTCCAAACTTATTTCCAAGGAGACGCCCAATGAAATATCTAGCCGTATTATTTGTATTGTTGACAATTAGTATCAGTATTCATGCCCAGAGTTTCGTTCGTCAAAGCAGCACGGACATGTCGATTGAAGGTGAGCCCTTCCAACTGCCGGAGCTGGGCGCAATTGTTGCCGGCGATGGCGAAAAGGTCAGCTTTTTAGTGGTAATGGATGGCGAACGGCGTCCGGAAGGCTACAAAGATGTTGATGCAAAATCGAATGACGAAATATTGATGATGAATGGCAAGCGTATCAAGAAAACCGAGGATTTAAAGATTGCCTATGAAGCGCTGGCCGTTGGAGAAGTGGTCAAACTAGGCGTTCGGCGGGATGGCAAAATGTTTATTGTCGATTTCCCGAAAATTGATCCGGCCAATGCGCCGAAAATGCATTTCCAGATTGCCACCAGCGATGGCCCCGGAGGCGACAGTGATATTTTACCACTGCCGGGATTACACATCATTCTCCAGGGGGAAGATGGCAGCGTTACCGTTGGCGACCTGAAAGGAATGCCCGGCGAGGCGCCGGAAGGTGCCGATTTTCAAAGTGACGATGTTATCATATCCATCAACGATACGGCTGTAAAAACGACGGCCGATTTTCAAACGATTTACGCTGCATTGGCGATTGGCGACAAGGTAAAAGTGCAATACAAGAGGGATGGTGAAACGCTCACTGCCAACTTCAGCAAACCGAAGTCCCCCGGCCGGGTAATGATGCGGCGCCAGTAATTCATTCTTAACTCTGAAAGTGAATGTATATCATGAAAACGAATTATCTACTTATTTTCATTTGCAGCCTTTTCATCAGCGCCTCCCTTTTCGGACAATATGGCACTCCTTTTAATCAACGGGATGATGAATATCGCCTCCTCGGATTGAAGCGTGCCAAAAGCACCTTCGAAGCAGCGAAGGCAGATCTGGAACGGCAAAAAAGACTGTATGAATCTGAGCTGGTATCTGCGGATGAACTGGAAAAAAGCCGGCGGGATTTTGCCGACGCGGAAGTGAATTTTCAGCAATCCCTGCTGGCAGTGCTTTTCGAACAGCAGTATGTCACCGTGGAAAAAGCCGTTAAATATCAGGGTAAGGACGGGCGGAAATTTGTTCGCCTCACTCTGAAAAATGCCTCCGGCGGCAATGCCGAATACCGCAAGTTGATTAATATTGATGATGAATTGTTTAATGCCCTGCAGCCCGATGTCGTCAATAACATCTATGTCTCGCTGCTCAACGATGAGAATGCCATCATCAGCCAGCCGTACGAAGCGAAAATCGATCAGCTGGTGCATGGCAAACCGACCAATATCGAATTCGAACTGCTGCAGGATCTCGATGCTGTCGTCGTTA
The DNA here is from genome assembly GCA_030430345.1 of Calditrichia bacterium. The sequence continues at coordinate 12,779 of JAUIFT010000015.1, forward strand.
ACCTGGTCTACGGCAGCGGCACGCAGCGCAGCCCGAAAATCTACCTGCAAAAGGATGCCAGTGTGAACAAGGTGCTGGTGCAATCCGAGCAGTTTTCCCAGGAAATCGAACTGGGTAAATCCGCTGCCTTCGACCTTACCCTGGAACTGTTCAGCGGATTAAATAACACTTTCAAGCTGGAAGTAGTCAACCTGCCCCGGCAGATCAACAGTTACTTTACCGATGCTAGCGGCCAGGCACGCCTCAGTCAGTTCAAATTCACGGAATCGACCAATACCCGCAGCGCCCGCTTGATGGTGGATCTCCCCGATCGCCCCACCGATGATGTCAGCATGGATCAACCGCTGGTATTCTATGTGCTGGTGATCCCCCAGGAGCAGCGAAAAGCGCTCGGCAACATACGCGGCAGGCAGTGGACGCAGGCAGAAATTGAAGCACTGAATGTCGGCTTCGTCCGGATGGAAGTGGTGCCGCGCGGCATCGGTGAGCTCTTGGTAAAGGCACCGCAACTTTACTATTCCGCCGGCACTAGCGAAACAGTCGATGTCCGTCTGGATGTAAAGAACGAGGGTTCGCGCCGCCTCGATAATATCGAAATTGACATCGATCCCCCCTTGAACTGGGAATGGGCAGTGAATCCCACCATCATTCCCGCGCTGGAGATCGGTCAGGAGAAAACCTTCCAGATTGCCATAACACCGGCGGCGAACATTATTCCCGGCAAATACGAAATTCGGGCGCGCACCACATCATTTTCCGAGGGCCAGCCCATCAATGGCGAGGACAAAACAATTACCGTGGAGATTTTACCGGAAGCCAATATTCTTGGCACAGCGATCATCATTCTCTTGATCATTGGACTGGTCGCCGGCATCGTCATCTTCGGCATCCGCCTCTCCCGAAAATAAGGAAAGATTACCGCAAGGCGGTTACAAAACTAAACCCGGTACACCTCGAAAATACCGGTTAAAAATTACCGCAAAGCGGTTACAAAACTAAATCCGGTACGCGTCAAAGACGCCCACCGAGAATACCGCGAAGCGGTTACAAAACTAAATCCGGCACGCGTCAAAGACGCCTGCCGAGAAACCAAGGACAAAAAAACATGACAACACCAGAAAACACCCCGGAAGCTATCCAACCAATGATGGCCACCCGAAATCTCAGTAAACGCTATGAAGACGGCGTGCTCGCGCTGGACAGCCTGAATCTTTCCGTCAATCCCGGGCAAATATACGCGATGC
>JAUIFT010000691.1 GCA_030430345.1 Calditrichia bacterium
TCATAATGCGCAGCTTCCCGGGTCATCTTCATGAAATTCTCGTAACGTTCCGGGGATATCACTCCTTCATCCAGTGCTGCGAGCACCGCGCATCCCTTTTCCCTGGTATGGGTGCAATCATTAAAACGGCACTGATTCACCAGTTCACTGATTTCATCAAAAGTAACTTCCAGTCCAGCGGAGATATCGAAATTACCCAACTCCCGCATGCCCGGGGTATCTACAACCAGAGCGCCGTTTTCCAGCAGAATGAGCTGCCGGCGGGTTGTGGTATGCCGCCCACGGCTATCTTTCTCGCGCACTTGCTGCGTCTCGAACGTTTCTTTGCCGAGCAGATTATTAAGCAGGGTGGTTTTACCGACGCCGGAAGAGCCTAACAGGCAAAACGTTTCGCCGGGCTTCAGCAAATTGATAATATCATCCAGGCCATCATGGTTAATATTGCTGAAGGATAAGATTATTAAATCCGGAGAGATCGTTTTTATCTCAGTAATTTTTTCCTGCAATTTTTCCGCGGGTAATAAATCACTTTTGCTTAATAAAAGCACCGGCCGTATTTCACTTTCATGGATCATCACCAGGTAACGCTCCAGGCGGCGGAGATTAAAGTTTTCGTCCAGAGATTGCAATATAAAGGCTATGTCGATATTCGCTGCAATCAATTGAATATCGACTTTTTTGCCGGCGGTTTTTCTTTTCAGAAGGGTTTTGCGCGGAAGAAGTTCATGAATAATGGCCTGATTATCATCATCAAAAAACTGTGCGTAAACCCAATCGCCCACCGCGGGATAATCCAGTGCGGAAGAGGCATTATAATAGAATTTACCGGTAACTTCCGCATAGGTCAGTTTTTCTGCCGCGCCGCGAATTTGGTAATTCTCTTTATTAACTGAAACTACCCGCGCTAATTGGTATTGCGCCAGTTTCTCAGGGTCTGTTTGTTGCTGAAACCATTCCGACCAGCCAATTTTTTCCAGGTCCATATCTCTGTCCTTAAGTTGTCGTTTTTTCTTTAAACCCATCGCCGCTGGCCCAGGGGCGCAAAGCTAAATAACGATCACTTGGTTGACAGGCAAGCCAGTTGATATCATTTTTACGGCACCACCAGATATGTCCGGCAATTCCCAACAAGGGATGAGCGACAATCCAAATCAGCGCCCAATTGCCGAACCAGCTTGACAGAAGATAGCTCACCAGCAGATAAAAAAACAACTTGCCGAAAATCTTCCAGCGCGGTGCAATAAAACGGCCGAACAGGGCGAATCCGGATAACCATAATGTTATCGCCAAAATCATATGTATAAACATCTTTTATCCTGAAGAGTTTGTCAATCTAATGCCCTGCGTATGCTCTTGCCAAAATCCAGCGCACTGACCGGTTTCATCAGGTATTCCCGAATGCCTATTTCTTTCACCCGTTCCGGTGTTACGGAATTACTAAACCCCGAAACCAGAATTACCGGTAAAGCCGGGCGGATCGCCATCATTCTACTGGCCAATTCCATTCCGGTAATTTGCGGCATGGTTTGATCGGTGATCACTAAATCGTATTTTTCCGGTGAGGCGGTAAAGGCCTGCAAAGCTGCTTGCGAATCAGCGAAACTCTCCACGGTATATCCCATTTTCCCCAGCATCAGATTTCCAATTTTCACCAACTGTTCTTCGTCATCGACGAACATAATCCGTTCATTCCCCTGGGGAATCCTTTTTTCCCGCAAGGCAACATCGGTCACCTGCTCATCAATACGAGGGAAATAAACCCGGAATACAGTGCCTTTTCCCGGCTCACTATCAACATGCAAAAACCCTTTATGGCTTTTTACGATGCCATGGACAACGGCCAGGCCCATGCCAGTCCCCTGCCCGACTGATTTCGTTGTAAAGAAAGGATCAAAAATTCATTATGGCATCCATACCACAGCCAGTGTCTTCCACGGAAAGCTTGGTATATTGCTCTTCGTAAATAGCATCCGGATCTGTTATCTCTTCATCCCGGATATCGACTTTCTCCAGGGAAATGCGGATTTTCCCACTGTTTTCTTCCAGCGCCTGATAGGCATTCGTGCAAAGATTCATTACCACCTGGTGGATCTGGGTTTGATCGGCGAGAATAATCCCCGCATCAGTATCGAGATCAAACTCAATTTCCACGGTCGTTGGTATGGTTGCCCTTAATAACTTAAGCGCTTCCCGCACGACTAATTGTATCCGCAATGGTTTGAATTCCTGTTCGGCTGTCCGGCTAAATGTCAGGATTTGCTTAACTAATTCCTTGCCTCGTTCGGCGGCATACAACACCTGCTCCAACTCCTTTGCGCTGGGACTTTCCTCGGGTAAATCCATTGCGGCGAGTTCCGCATACCCAAGAATCGCTCCAAGTATATTATTGAAATCGTGGGCAATGCCTCCTGCCAGGGTGCCGATCGCTTCCAGCTTTTGTAGTCTGCGCGCCTGCAATTCCAGCTTAGCACGTTCGTCTTCAGCCAGTCGTTGACTGGTAACATCAATAGATATCCCGAGTATACGGGACACGGATTTGTCATCATGATCTTTAATCGGCACTAAAATGGTCTGAGCAATTTG
>JAUIFT010000692.1 GCA_030430345.1 Calditrichia bacterium
GACACTTCAATTTGATGATCCGATCAACATTCAATATACCAGTGGCACTACCGGCTTTCCAAAGGGCGCGACACTCAGTCACCACAACATTTTGAATAACGCATTTTGGGCGGGGGAATTTATGAAGCTGACGGAACGGGACCGCCTGATTATTCCCGTGCCGATGTATCATTGTTTTGGCATGGTGCTCGGTGTGCTTGCCTGCATCACCAAAGGGGCGACGATGCTTTTCCCGGCGGATGCATTTGATGCCGGTATTGTTTTACAAATGGCCGAAACAGAAAAGGCAACCGCATTGCACGGCGTGCCAACGATGTTTATAGCGGAGTTGCAGCATCCGGAATTTGCGAAATACGACCTCTCCAGCCTGCGAACCGGTATTATGGCCGGCGCACCCTGTCCGATTGAAGTAATGAACCAGGTCATCGAAAAAATGCATATGAAAGAGATTGAGATTGCCTATGGGATGACGGAAACCAGTCCGGTCAGTTTCCAGACCCGTGCCGATACGCCGCTGGAAAAGAGAGTGAGCACCGTCGGAAAAGTGTATCCGCATACCGAAGTAAAGATTGTCGATGCGGACGGCAAGGTGGTGCCAATTGGGGAAACCGGCGAGCTTTGCACCCGCGGATATTGCGTTATGCTCGGCTACTGGAACGATGAAGCGCGCACCCATGAAGCGATCGATGCCAGTCATTGGATGCACAGCGGAGACCTGGCCACGATGGATGAAGAAGGCTACGTAAATATCGTTGGGCGGGTAAAAGATATGGTTATCCGTGGCGGCGAAAATATTTATCCCCGGGAAATCGAGGAATTTCTCTATACTCACCCGAATGTCGCCGACGCGCAGGTAATCGGCGTTCCCGATCAAAAATACGGGGAAGAACTCATGGCCTGGGTGAAGCCGAAAAAGGGAATGACGATTACCGCTGCGGAAATGACGGAATTTTGTAAACAGCGGATTGCCTATTTTAAAGTGCCCCGCTACTGGAAGTTTGTTGAGGAATTCCCCATGACCGTCACCGGGAAAATTCGCAAGGTGGAAATGCGGGAGATCAGCATCGCGGAATTGGAACTGGAAAATGAAGCCGCGATTGAAACAGCGTGAATCGTTGTTAGCACGCCCTTTCAGGCGGTACGTTGATCGTTGATTGATTATTGCAATCCCGTGTTGGTGGGATAACGCAGAGAAAATTCATGAATTTTCTCTGCGTGAAACGTATGTTCATGAATTTTCTCTACACATGGTGATGAATTGTTTTTATGAATAACAAGGAACAATAACCGGCAGTACAATCAACGATCAACCAAAATCATTCCTCCGGTTTACCATTCTGTTGTAGCAGCCCGGTAAATTCCTGAAAAAACCAGTGAGTGATTTTTAGAAAATCATGTTCGGTAAGTATGCCCACCAGTTTATCATCCTTCACCACCGGCAGGCACCCGATTTTTTTCTCTTTCATAATCTGAATTGCTTCCATCGTATGCGCTTCCGGCGAAATACACACCGGCGATTTAATCATGATATCTTTTACGCTGGTTAATTGCGGCGGGGCATCGAAATTACTGGCAAAGTGGTGTATTAGCATACCGGAAGTGATCAGTCCGATAATCCGCCCCTTGCTGTCTTCAACCGGCACATGGTGGATGTTTTTCCATTTCATAATGTGAATAACCAGATCGACTAAATCGTCTTTCTCGACGGTAAATAAATCTGAAGACATAATCTGTTCGACATGCCAGTATTTGTTCATCCAGCTGCCGGCATCAGCGAGGGAGGGAATTGTCCAGGTATGCACAGGCATACCGGATTTTTGACGGTGTACCATACCGGCTGTCAGTGCCACCAGCGCTTCGTCCTGAGAACCTTCTTTTCTCAGGGCGGCATAACTATTTAAAATCCACTTTGCCCCGGTTTTTTTGCTGCATACCCGTTCTTCAATGATATTCAGTAAACGCTTCCGGTCCTCATCATCCACTTTCGCTTTTTTTAACCCGTCATGGGCAATGGGGAGCAGTTCATCCATTATTAGTGAGCGGGCGGATATTGATTCATTGTTTAACCAGCGAAACTGGGAAGAAAGGCCACTGCGGGCAGCGGTAATAAAATTATACATCACATCATCGAAGTTCATTTTTTCCGGCAGATTTTTGTATTTCTCCGGCATTGCATTCATCAGACCGAGCCAAAATGCGGCATTGGCCACCTGGTCTACCACCGTCGGACCGGAAGGAATTACCCGGTTCTCGATACGCAGGTGCGGCTTACCATCGGAAATGCCGTAACAGGCGCGGCCCCAGCGATAAACGGTGCCGTTAAATATTTGCAGGGCCTTAAGTTTGGGAACGCCGCCATCTGCCAACACTTTCAGGGAATCTTCCATAGTGTCCGCACAAAGCAGCACCCGGAAACGGGAGATGTCATCCTGGAAAATTTCCGTTACCGAATCCTTGATCCAGGATTGCGAAAAGGAAACCCGCGGTTTTTTTTCGCGCAGGTGAGAGGAGATATTACGGGTGTCAATCGCCTGCTGAAAGATGGAAATACGGGTTTCTTTCCAAAGGCGTTTCCC
>JAUIFT010000693.1 GCA_030430345.1 Calditrichia bacterium
TCCTGATAGCCATATTGGATCATGTTGGAATCGCTGAAAATGGTCAACGTCGGTACGTCGAGCGCGGCGGCGAGGTGCATCGGTCCGGTATCGCCGGAAAGAAAGAGAGAGAAGCGGGAAAAGAAGGCAGCGGTTTCCAGCAGGCTCCCTTCCCAGATCAGCGTATTGTTTTTAATTTCGTCCCGATGCTGCTTTAGCAGGGGACGGTCGGCGGGGCCACAGGCGAAGTAAACTGGTCGGCTACTTCTCTTTTCAACTAACTCATGGAGTAAATCAATTTGTTCTCGATTGAGCACTTTTCGCCCGGTTGCTCCGAGCCATATGAGAATGCCGCCATCTTCATAAGCCGGAAATTTATTCCGGAGCCGCTGCTGAATTTCCTCTGCAACCGTAAATCCACCGAAGCGACATCTCGCGCTGCCATCGATGGCGCGCCAAAGATCGATCATCGCATCGGAGTAATGCTTGTCCGTTGAGGATTTTATGGCAACATTGTAATAATTGGCACTATCCCGCGCATCAAAGCCAATCAGAAAGCGGGGGTGTAGCAGTCGCCCAAATATTGCCTGCGAGAGGGAAAAGTTGTCGGGATTATGCGAGGTGATGGCGACATCTATTGAAACGTTGCGTAACTTGCGGATTAAGCTGAGATATTTCCAGGGACGATCAATTAAATCACCAGTCGTCTCCTGAAAAAGATTCGCTACCGGCTCATGGATGAGATAATGAATTTGCGCTGCGGGCAAGGTCTCGCGAATTGCCCGCAGCAGCGGTAGCAAAAGAATGCCATTACCCAGGCGCTGATCGAGGCGATAGAGTAAAACCGTTTTAATCTCAGTTGCATCCGGCGCCGGTTTCCGGATTACCGGCAATAATCGGTTCAGCGTCCGCCGAAGTAATTTCTTGAAAAAAAGCTCTGTCGATTTTAAACGGTTCTTTTTCATGGCGGGGGAATATAAAGTCTGCGCTAAAGGTAATCAAGCAATGGAAAAAGGGACGTTTGAAAATTATAGGAAAGCTTTTCTATGGGAATTTGTGTATTATTGATATCTTGATCTTGAGCAAACTCCAAATGAGCAAAGTGTAACGAACAACGAACAACGAACAACGAACAACAATATGGCCACAGCACAACTGATCTGCTTTTTCATCTCCGGTTTTCTCATTTCCCGCCTGGTTATCAAAACGCTGTTACCGCAGCGAATGGTATACACTCTGATTGGCAAAAAGCACTTAAGTATATCCCGGGTGATTCTTTACCTGGTAGCGATTTCCGCAGGGCTCTCATTTTTTATCCCCAATGCCATTACTGTTTTGACGTTGTTGCCGGTGCTGGAATTATTACGCCGCACCTATGCTGATGCTGAAGTACCGGCGGGCAGCATCCCCACCATGCTCGCACTGTCGACGATCTATGGCGCAAATATCGGAGGAATGGGATCAATCACCGCAACGCCGGCGAATGGTATCCTGGTTTCCTACGCGGAACTGTATAGCGTGCCAGGAGAAAAATTTCTCACATTTGCCGCCTGGTTGGTGTGGGGTGTACCACTGGTTTGTATTCTGATTGTTATCCCCTGGCTGGTGCTGATCACAATCTTTCGTCCCTGGCGGTATCAATTGGGAAAAACCCGTCTGCCTTTTTCTGAAGCAGACGTAATTCATCCGCAACAAAAAACGGCAATCGCGGTTACCGCATTCTTTTTCATATCTTCGTTAATTTTATCTCTTTTGCTGATGGAATATCCGCAATGGGCATTGCAAACGGTGGTGGCGACCGTCGTTGTCACCTTGCTTATGATCGGAATGCTTTTTCTCTACCCAATGGTTTCGACTGAAGAAACCGCTAAGAAAGTTCCCCTGTTACAGATTGCCGATTGCTATAACGATTTACCGACCCGGGGATTCTTTTTTGTCGGCATTGCCGTGGTGTTAGCCGGTATTCTCTACTTCTTTAATATCGATGACCTCTTTGCGGAATGGATAAAACGCTGGCTGCCAACCGGTATATCATTTTTCACCCTCTTTTTATTGTTGGCATTGCTGACATCTTTTTCCACAGAAGTATTGAGCAATACAGCGGTGCAAATTAGTATGTTTTTAATTGTACTGCCTTTTGCGGAAAGCATGGGATTTCCGGCGGTTCTCGCCCTGGTAATCGTTACCCTTTCCAGCACCTGCGCTTTTATGAGTCCTATCGCTACCGGTGTGAATGGATTGGCTTTCGGCGGTGTTAAGGATGTTTCTTTTGCGAAAATGCTCCTGGTGGTAATGGTAATGAACACTTTGGGGGCAATTGTTATCACAATTTGGGCAACGCAGGTGATCGCCCGGGTTTTTGGATTATAATTAAGGGGGATTGATTCCCGGAAATGGTAATAGTAATAAACCGTCTGTTAAAGTATGGAGATCGTATGAAAAAGTGTCTATTTACCATTTTGTTATTGAGCATAGTGGCAACATCTGCCCTGGCTCAGCAGAGCAGTAAAATTTCCCCGCGTTTACAGGATGCTGTAGAAAGTATCGGCGTGGAGGAAACGATTCCGCCTGGATCTATTTCCAG